>QVQF01000143.1 GCA_003584895.1 Methylococcales bacterium | reverse complement strand
GAAATGAAATTCCATATACCAACAATAAATATTGAAGCGATAATTATGTTTGTATTTAAGTTATTCATCTGTTCGCTCTCTATTAGGATTGATTTTTAACTCAGCTTGTTTAGTGCTTGAGGTGTACTATACAGGTATATTTATAGAGCACAATGCGGCAAATAATTAATGCATTGTTTCCAATTAAAAAACAATATTACCTGTAATGCTTTTAGGGGTACCTAAACATGGTGGTTGCTTGCCTTGAGCTAATAGATTCTATGTGTAATAGTATTTAAATTCCCATGTTACTAGAACAAATGAACAAACAAGGAGTTGTAATAGGTGCTTCGGTTTTTATGTTGAATGAAATTGAACGCAAAAGTGATCTTGAGGTAATTAATAAGAGCGAAGCTGGTTTTATTCTAATTATCGCAAGTTCTGCTCGAATGCTTGCGCAGACTGCAAGAGCTTCTGGCTTTAAGCCTTTAGTGATTGATTTGTTTGCAGACTTAGATACCCAGTCTTATGCGGAAGATTTTAATAAAATAACGACCTTAGCGAAACAATATCTAAAGCCGGCAGTCGATTATTTTATTAAAACTTATCAAGTCACTCAGGTTGTTTATGGCAGTGGTTTTGAAAATCATCCAGAGAGTCTGTTTTATTTAAATAGCTGTTTATCTATATTGGGCAATTCACCAGATGTTTTTATAGATTTACATGATAAGCCGGCATTTTTTGCAGCGCTTAATCGTTTAGCTATTCCTTATCCCTGTGTTTGCTTTAGTCAGCCCGATGAGTTTGTTGATTGGCTGATTAAGCCCATGCGAGCGCAAGGCGGTTTTGGAATAAGACGTTATCTAGGCGAAGAAGTCGATTTGGATAGCTATTGGCAAAGCTATCAAATAGGACAGCAATATTCCGTGTTGTTTTTAGCCGATGGTTTGAATTTGCAGGTAATAGGGTTTAATAGTCAATGGGCTACTAACCTAGGTGATGGTCGTGAATTTATGTTTGCAGGGATTATTAATAGTTGCGACTTGAGCATAGAGGGGCAGTCTAGGGTTGTTGAATGGTTACAGAAACTGGTGCCTTTATTTAATCTTAAAGGCTTAAATTCATTAGATTTTATAGATGATGGTGTGCAAAGTTGGCTGTTAGAAATTAATCCACGCCCCTCTGCTAGTATGCAATTGTATGAGGCAGATCTTTTTAAGCGTCATATCAGAGCTAGTCTTGGTGAGTTAAGTCATGAGCCGCATTCTATTGCCGGCTCCACGGGCTATCAAGTGATTTACGCCCAACACGACATTATTATTCCTGATGAATTTTTATGGCCTGAGGGATGCTTAGATTTACCAGAAAGTGGCGTTATATGTCGCACAGGGCAGCCCATTTGCAGTATTATGTCCCACAAAATGCAGGCTCATACAGTTATGAGTGCGCTGCTGACCCAACAAATCAACTTACAAAAAAGGTTTTTAATACATGGAATATAACGCTAGCGTTAATAAATTGACCCAGCCACTCGTCAAGCATCTTATTGATAATGCCGATAAATTGCGCTTAGGAGTAGAAGTTTTAGAAAATGGTTGCACGATCATTGACGCCGGTATTAAGGTTCCTGGTGGTTTGGAAGCAGGACGCATTATTGCTGAAATTTGCATGGGCGGTATGGGAACCGTTACTCTCAATCATAGTGCTTATACCCATAATTGGCCGTTATCGGTTAATGTTCATAGCGGTAATCCAGTATTAGCTTGCTTAGGTAGTCAATATGCAGGTTGGAGTTTGTCGCATGAGAAATATTATGCCTTAGGTTCAGGGCCTGCACGTGCTATGGCCACTAAATTAAAAGACGGTCAGCAAGAGCCCGTCGAAGCTTTATATAAAGAACTGGACTACACGGATGCATTTGATACCACTGCTTTAGTGATAGAAAATGATGCTATTCCACCACTGGCTATCATTGAGAAAGTGGCGGCAGCTTGTAATGTGGCGCCTGCACAATTAACGATTATTGTTACGCCCACTAGCAGTTTGGCGGGTGGTGTTCAAGTAGTGGCGCGAGTGCTAGAAGTCGCTATGCATAAAGCACATGCCTTACATTTTCCATTAGAAAATATTATTGATGGTAGCGGTAGTGCACCTGTCTGTCCGCCACACCCTAACTTCGTTAAGGCTATGGGGCGTACTAATGATGCTATTTTATTTGCAGGGCAAGTACATTTATTTGTTAAAGGTAGTGATGAAGCTGCAGAAAAATTAGCTAAGGAATTACCCAGCTCAACTTCTAAAGATTACGGCAGACCTTTTGCGGAAATCTTTAAACAATATGACTATGATTTCTTCAAGATTGACGCTATGTTATTTAGCCCTGCCAGTGTCATCGTAACCGCTGTCGATTCAGGCAAAACGTTTCGTGCAGGGCAACTCGATAACGCCTTATTAGATCAGTCATTCGGAGCATAACGTAAAGTAGTGGGTCATATAGCTATATTTACTGATGATCCGGGTTGGCATGGCAAACAATTACGTCTTGCCTTTGATGATTTGGGCTATAACAGCGATTTTGTTTCCTTAACTCAGTGCAGTTTTGCAATTGAGCAAGGTCGTCATCCTCTAGTGATTCCTGGATTTGAACAAGCCTTGCCCGATGCCGCTTTTGTCCGTGGTGTGCCTGGTGGTTCTTTGGAAGAAGTCGTCATTTATCTGGATATCCTTCATGCTTTAAAGGTGATGGGTATTCCTGTTTACAATGACGGTTATGCTATCGAACGTAGTGTTGACAAAGGCATGACTAGCTTTTTGTTGCATAATGCCGGATTGCCTACGCCTCTTACCTGGGTATTACGTAATCGAGACGATGCCTTAGCTATTGCTGAGAGCGAATTAGAAAAAGGCAATTTACTAATTAGCAAGCCTTTGTTTGGGTCGCAAGGTGAGGGCATACGTAGGCTTGAGAAAACAACAGATTTGTACTGGTTAACGGACAGTCATGGCATTTATTATCTACAGCGTTTTGTGCATTGTTCAGGGATAGGCTTTTCTGATAGTCGCGTTTTTGTGGTTAATGGTCAGGCTGTTGCCGCTATGCGTAGACGCGGTAAGTCTTGGTTAAATAATGTCGCTAAAGGTGCGAGTTGTGAATGCATTGATTTAAATGACGAGTTAGCTAGTTTAGCCGTTAAAGCTACAGCAGCATTGGCGATGGATTATGCCGGCGTAGATATTATTCAAGATAAAGATGGTAGTTATACAGTGATTGAGGTCAATAGTATTCCGGCATGGAAAGGCTTAGAAAGTGTTTGTAATATTACTATTGCCCAAGTTTTAGCAGATGATTTAATTAATCGATATTTGAGATGTCATGATGTTGCAACAACAACTTAGTACACTCTATCAGCAAGCTTGTGAAATTGAGTTGCAGGCTTTTAAGCCGGGGAATGTCAGTGTTTATGCTGAGGGTCATGATATGACGGTTGCTGACTTTAGAGTCAGCGCAAAAGTCAGTGCCGATGCTCTTTGTAATACTGACTATTCTTTGGGCGAAAAAATTTATTATGCCGTTCAGGCAACGAATGCCGCTGTGGCTTGTAATACTAACTTAGGCATTATTTTACTCTGCGCGCCTTTGATTCAGGCCATGAGTGAAATTAAGCAAGGTATTTCACTTAGACAAGCATTACAACAGGTTTTAATTTCGACAACGATAGATGATGCCGATTGGGTTTTTAAAGCCATTATGTTGGCATCTCCAGGTGGGTTGGGGCGTGCAGATGATCAGGATGTTTCTGAAAAGCCATCGATAACCTTAATCGAGGCTATGAGGCTTTCTAGTCATAAAGACCGTATTGCCCTGCAATACGTTAGTGATTACCAAGATATTTTTGATTTTGCAGTCCCGATACATTACAATGCCGTCAGAAAATCGACACTTCCAGAGTGGGCTGCTCTTTCAGTTTATGCCGCGTTATTAAGTCATTTCCCTGATAGCCATATTGAAAGAAAATTTGGCAAGCAATACTCTGAAATGGTGGCACAAAGAATGTCTAAAGTATCAAGCGAGTTGTCTATGGCGGATGTGCCTGAACAGATACTCCCATTGCTATATAGTCTAGATCAGGAATTTAAAGCTAAGGGCTTGAATCCTGGGACTATGGCAGATATGACCGTTGCGACGGTCTTTACAGTATTTTTAGAAGAGGTTATTAAGTTAACCCTTCATAATAAAAATCTCCCGATTTAATGATCGGTAGCGAATAAAAAATCGATATTAGTTCGAATTTTTCAATTTTTCTTCTTAAGGAATATTAAACATGGCAAAAATCAATAAAGTATGCATCGGTGAGTCTTTGGTTGGCGAAGGCAACGAAATTGCACATATCGATTTAATGGTAGGACCACGTGGTTCAGCTGCTGAATCTGCATTTGCAAACGCATTAACTAACAACAAAGATGGTTTTTCTACTTTGTTAGCTGTTGTTGCTCCTAACCTAATGGTTAAGCCTGCTACTATCTTATTCAACAAAGTAACAATCAAAGGTTCTAAGCAAGCTGTTCAAATGTTTGGTCCAGCTCAACGCGCTGTTGCTATGGCTGTTGCTGATTGTGTTGAAGA
>QVQF01000140.1 GCA_003584895.1 Methylococcales bacterium | reverse complement strand
GATTGCAATAGAAATACAAAAGGACCTGCACTGCCATCCATAATCGGTACTTCGGCAGCACTGACATCAATAATAGCGTTATCGATACCTAAGCCGGCAAAGGCTGAAAGCAAATGTTCAATAGTTGATATTTTTACATCACCCGCCACCAATGTGGTTGATAACACGGTTTCACCAACATTTTCAGGTGTTGCTTGAATAGTAACCGGCACATCAAAATCTACTCGACGAAATTTAATGCCTGTATTAGGTTCTGCGGGACGTAAAGTTAAATATATCTTTTCGCCAGTATGCAAGCCAACACCTGTAGCCCTAATAGTGTTCTTTAAAGTTCGTTGTTTAATCATAAATAAATAAAACCGAATAGAGGGTAGAGCTAAAAACGGTAATTTTACCATACTTATGCTCTATTGAGAGTTGAATCATGCCATTAAGTTAATGGCATGAGCTGTTTAAAGCGAAGGGATCAACCATTTTATCTGCTGTTTTAGTCCAACCATGCACTTTAGGATGAGGTGTAACTATGACAGCGGCTCATCATTAAAATAGTTGCAAAGCCAACATAATGGCATCTTCACGACCATGCTCTGCTGGATAATAGCCTTTTCTTACACCAATTTCGTTAAAACCCATATCTTCATAAAGTGCAATGGCATGAATATTTGAAGGCCTGACTTCTAAAAACACTGATTCGGCCTTGCCTCTAGCAATACTGATAAGATGTTCTAGCATTTTACGACCGACACCTTGTTTTTGCTCAGCAGGATCTACAGAAATATTAAGGATATGTGCTTCACCTACCGCCATCGACAACAAACTGTAACCTAACACTTTCTTATCAAATTCGCAGACCCAACAACTATAGCCAGCTTTAAAACAGTCGGTAAAAATATCTTCTTCCCAAGGGAATAAATAATTTTTTCTTTCTATTGCTAATACTGCAGTTAAATCAGCATGAGTCATGATGCGTAAGCGCAGCAAATCTTTTTTTTGTACGGAATCAGGAAACACTTTAGCGTAAAACTCCTTGTCTGCATCGTAAATTATCACGCTCTTGATTTTGTCTAACCAGCCACGCATAGTTAACCTTCATTATTTAGTATTTGTTTCGCAAAACATAAATCTTGCCATGCTTGACGCTTCTCTAATAAAGAGCGCAGTAAATAAGCAGGATGTTCAACGACAACAACGGGGATTTTATTAATATAGTGACATTGACCTCTAAGACTCGCTAAAGGTTGTCGTGTTTTTAATAAAGCTTGTGCGGCTTTATCACCGATGGCCAGTATGATTCTTGGCTGTATCAGTTGTTGTTGACTGATGAGATGCCCAGTACAAAACTGAGCTTCAGTGTCATGATTGACCGCTTTACAAGCAATCAAGGGGGCAATAAAAACGTCTTCGACATTTAAATCTATCGTACGTAACATTTCTGCTAACAATAAACCGGCATTCTTTTCAAAAGGCAGATCTTGCATATCGCCTGTGCTAGTCGCTGCAACGACCAGCAACCAATCGGCCTGTTGATTACCCACACCCAATAATGTTTGATCATGGGGATCACATAAACTACACAGCTCTACATTTACATGATGAGCTTGCTCAATCTGCTGCTGATCATAGGTAATGACTGAATCAGACACCCTACCCTCTCTTGGCACCCAGACATCAATACCCATCGCCTCCAAATATTGCAAACGCAGAGCATTATCCAAGTTCAGTCTCCAAGGGCTTTAGTCTTGAAGCTCAAACATCGCCTTGCTGAGGATGCCTGCGTTTATCAGGGCTATGCAATTTATTAACGGCATTAATATAGGCTTTAGCAGAGGCTATGACTATATCGGTGTCAGCACCTAAGCCATTAACGATACGTCCTGCTTTTTCAAGGCGCACCGTGACTTCACCTTGAGCATCAGTGCCATTAGTGATGTTGTTGACAGAATAGAGCTCTAAGGTGGCTTCAGACTTGACCAGCTTTTCAATGGCTTTTAAGCTAGCATCAACTGCACCGCCACCATCAGAACTACCGGTGACTTCTTTGTTAGCTATGCGTAAGGTTACTGTAGCATTAGGAATCTCACCGGTCTCTGAGCATACTTTTAAAGCAATCAATTTGATGTATTCATCTTCTGCCTTAAAGCCTGCTTCTGAAATAAGTGCTTGCAAATCTTCATCGAAGATTTCATGCTTTTTATCGGCTAGTTGTTTAAAGCGTGCAAAAGCTTCATTCAATTCTTCTTCTGAAGCGAATTCTGATCCCAATTCGGTGATACGACTCTTAAAAGCATTTCTACCCGAATGTTTACCTAAAACCATACGATTAGCAGACCAGCCCACATCTTCGGCGCGCATAATCTCATAGGTTTCGCGGCTTTTTAATACGCCATCTTGATGAATACCGGCTTCATGAGCAAAGGCATTAGCACCAACAATGGCTTTATTAGGTTGTACTGGAAATCCTGTTATCGATGATACTAGCTTTGAACATGTCAAAATTTCTCGAGTATCTATATGCGTTTGACAAGTAAAGACATCATGACGGGTGCGTACAGCCATCACGACTTCTTCTAGTGAAGCATTGCCGGCACGCTCACCTAAACCATTAATGGTACATTCAACCTGACGAGCGCCATTCATAACCGCTGCCAAGGAATTAGCCACCGCTAAGCCTAAATCGTTATGACAATGTACAGAAAAAATGGCTTTATCCGAGTTAGGAATACGCTGAATTAAATTGGCAATAGTAGCGCCAAATTGCTGAGGTACACTGTAACCTACGGTATCAGGTATATTCAGAGTAGTTGCACCAGCATTGATAACCGCTTCCAATATACGACATAAGAAATCTTCATCTGAACGCCCTGCATCTTCAGGTGAAAACTCAACATCGTCTGTGTATTGTCTAGCTCTCTTAACGGCTTTAACAGCATGTTCTATCACTTGTTCGGGAGACATTTGCAACTTCATTTGCATATGTATAGGCGAAGTCGCAATAAAAGTATGAATCCGTGACCGTTGTGCACCTTTAAGTGCAAGTCCTGCACGATCTATATCTTTATCTAGCGCACGCGCCAATCCACAGACAATACTGTCTTTTATAACGCTAGCGACCGCTTGTACCGATTCAAAATCGCCTGGACTCGCGGCTGGAAAACCCGCTTCAATAACGTCTACTTTTAGACGCTCCAAGGCTTTGGCTATTCTGACTTTTTCATCGCGAGTCATTGATGCGCCGGGGCTTTGTTCACCGTCGCGTAGGGTGGTATCAAATATAATTAACTGGTCTTTCATAAAAAACTCCATTCATGGAGATAAATCAACGTTTAAATTGATATCAATTAATAAGGTGGGATTTCACTAGCTTTTGAAAAAGATGATCGCCCGTTAGGGCAATAATCTTAAAGAGAGGGTTAGCCTTACACTGCCTTGGTTTTTAATAGCGTTAGCCATGATAGCTACAAAATATGAGTGATATAGAATAATCATAAGCTGTGACTATACGCGAATGGCCTTAGGCTCTCAAGCAGATTTTACTAATTTAGACCTTGCTCTACGCTTGCGCGCAACCAATGTCACTACGGGTCCAGAAATCGCATAGATCAAGAATAACAAAAACAACATGGTTTGAGGTTGAGCCATTATAAAAGCAATCGCTAGCATAACCGTAATTGCTACAAAAAAAGGCACCTTACCTTTTAAATCGATATCTTTGAAGCTGGAGTACCTAAAATTACTCACCATCAATAACCCGGTAGTCATCGTTAATATGGCCGCAGGATACTTTATTATTTCTATAGAATAGCCATATTCTAAACAGATCAAAACAAAGCCAGCCAATATTGCAGCAGCCGCAGGACTCGGTAAACCTTGAAAGTAACGTTTATCAGCTGACGTTAATTGTGTATTAAAACGAGCGAGTCTTAACGCGCCACCCGCCATATGAACAAAAGCTGCAAAAAGACCGACTTTACCTAAGCTTGAAAAAGCCCATAAGTACATCACCAAAGCAGGGGCAGCACCAAATGAAACCATATCCGATAAGCTATCATATTGAGCGCCAAAGTCGCTTTGTGTATTGGTTAAACGCGCCACACGGCCATCTAGACCATCTAAAATCATCGCAATAAAAATAGCAAAAGCAGCTGTTTCAAAACGACCGCCCATTGCTGAAGTAATGGCATAAAAACCAGCAAATAAAGCACCTGTAGTAAATAAATTAGGCAATAAATAAATGCCACGACGGCGGAGTATGGTGCTTTTTTCTAAATTCATTCGTCAATTAGTCCTTAAATTTTAAAAAACGGTTTTCAAGCTGCACTTAAAGCGTTCACGGCTGCGAGGAATTAATAATGGGTGAATTATACAATGACCCTATAAACACTACCTATTGTTTCATACCTGTATTGCCCTTTTATTAACTGATGTTACACATTAACGTCGTTTTACTCTCGTTTGCCGCGCCGAGCACCGCAGGTTTTGTTGGGATTAGCCCGAAGGGGCGCGGCATGGATGCCGCGCGGCGGTAGGAGGGCAGGAAGCCCTCTCTACCGCACCCCAACAAAACGGAGGAGCGCAGGAAGAAGCGGCAATCGAGCCGCCTTTTCTTTGGATACTTTCTTTTGGCGG
>QVQF01000231.1 GCA_003584895.1 Methylococcales bacterium | reverse complement strand
CCCGGTGATCAAATCGAAGTATTTGAGCGCATAGAAATTAAACGGGAACTGTAAGTTATGGCTAAAGAATTTGGCCGTAATGCACGAGTTTCATCGCAGATACAAAAAGAGCTTTCGCTCATTTTTCAACGCGATATTGATGATTCCCGTTTGGGGTTTATCACCATTAATGAAGTGCTTGTGACTAAAGACTTAGCCGTAGCGAAAGTCTATGTCACGGTGCTTAATGTTGATCAAGAGGGCAAGCGCGCAAATGTTAAGTTACTTAACGAGATAGCCCCGATGATTCGACATGAATTGGCAAAAAGAATGCGTTTAAGGCATATTTCTACGCTACGTTTTCTTTATGATGATTCCTTTGATACTGGTATGCGCGTTTCTGAGCTTTTAAGCGAAGTTATTAAGCGCGACGTCGAGTAAGTCTGTTATTGATGTATTTTCTGGGTGTGGCAATTGCTACCCCAGATAAATACTCAAGCTTCTAAAATGTAAGTCTTCCTGCTTTGTATAGAGTCACCCATCCACGCAACATCAAAAAAAGCCGATAAGGCGCAACTTTCTAAAAGCTTCATAGTTAGTATCCGGATTTTAATACTATTGTTGTCCTATATTCATGGCACGAATAGTTGAGTTATAAATCGCTCAAAACTGCTTTTCTGCAATCAAAAGAAACCCTATTGGATAGTTAATGGTATATCTATTTCGATGGTTGATGCCGAGTATAAAAGCTTGCTCGAACTACATCGCTCACTAAAGTCAGGTATAATTCGAGGCTAATCTAATAACTCTATCGCCAACTCATGAACATAAATTTCACCAAAGAAGAATACCTGTTATTACTCGATATTATATATATGGCTGATTGGATATTGCATGCCCACAGCATAGGTGAACGTAGCGAAACAAAAGATTATTCAGAATTATTTCAAAAATTAATGATACATGCCAAAGACATGGGCTGTAGTGAATTAATTGAATTTTACGAACCAGAACAAAATTATGCGCTGACAGACAACTTTGAAGAAGGGTCTGCGGCTCTGGACTATCTGGATGAATTTGAAGCTGAGTCATTTTGGGATGAGTTGATTTCTAGATTAGCTATGCGTGATGCTTTGATAGCGCTTAAAGTTAGTAGTGCGCATGAAGTTCCATCCGAAGAGCTATTTCCTGCACTTTCAAAGGCAGAAGAATACTGGAGTAAGGAGTTTGAAACATTCGACTTAAGTCGAATTTCTTTGAATAAAGGCCATAGTAGTATTTTGCATTAAACCTTTCTTATATTCGAGGCTTACATGAAGCAGCGTTTAGTATTAATCATTTCTGTATGGTTGTTTTGTTATGTCAATACGGTACTGGCAGATAAGCATTCTAGTTCATCACAAGCTTTGCAATGCGCGGCATTTAGCCCTTATGTCGGCGATATTAATCCGCATTATGGCGCCCATCCATCTAAAGCCTTAATCAATGAGTTGTTAGATACCTTAATCAAGCAAACGCCTTTTCGTTGCATTATGACCTATGGGGTTCTAAATGGTTTGGATGCCACATTTTCAGCGGCTAAAGCTCGCAATCTTAAAGTAATTGCCATACTTTGGCTGGATGATAATCCCGAAGTTAATACCTTATCAATTAACAAAGGCATAGAGGTCGCAAAGGCTTATCCAAAAACCATCATCAAACTCAGTTGCGGCTCTGAAGTAAGAACGCGTCATGGTTATAAGTTTGATGGTGAAATCAGTCGCTGTATTGACGCTTTACGGAAGGCCGGTGTTAGTCAGCCTATAACGACTATAGATACTTGGTGGGAATGGTGTAATCGATCCTTGATCTGTGCACAAACTAGTTTTGGTACACAAGTTGATTGGATAGGCGTTAATGTCTTTCCTTGGTGGGAAAATTTATACTCCGATCTACATCCTTGCACCCCTGCTGATAAAGCCGCAGATTTTCATATAGCCCGTCTTGAAGAATTACATAAAACTTATGTCGACAAAGATATAATCTTAACTGAATTTGGTTGGCCCAATGGTCCAGAAGGTAGTGATGGTGGGCCTTCTAAAACAGGTCAACATTGTGGTATTGCCAATAGCCAAAATCAAAAACAGGTGATTCAATCAACCTTTAAACAATTGGCCAAGAAACACTGGTCGGGTATTTCTTTTGAAGCGTTTGCAGAGAGGTGGAAGCCTAGTAAAGAAGGCGACTCAGGTAGTTTTTGGGGTGTTTGTTCCGGCCTAGCACCCTATCGTTGTCTGCAAGGATTAACTTTAAAATGAGCATTGCTCCATCTATGTCACGCATCGCCATAGCGAGCTTTATCGGTACGGCTATCGAGTTTTATGATTTTTATATCTATGGCATGGCCGCTTCATTGGTCATAGGTCCGGTTTTTTTTCCTGGTGAGGCTGCTGGCAGTCAAGCGCTTAGTGCTTTTCTTACCTTTGCCGTTGCTTTTTTAACTCGCCCTTTAGGAGCCATTCTTTTTGGTCATTTTGGTGATCGTATCGGACGCAAAGCAACCTTAGTTACCTCTTTGTTAGTGATGGGCATTTCAACGACCTTAATTGGTTGTTTGCCTAGCTATGCACAAATAGGCGTATGGGCGCCGATATTATTGTGTGTGTTGCGATTTTGTCAGGGCATAGGCTTAGGCGGAGAATGGGGCGGGGCGGCTTTATTGGCCACCGAAAATGCGCCAGAAGGAAGGCGAGGCTGGTATGGCATGTTTCCTCAGTTAGGCCCACCGGTAGGGTTTTTATTAGCAACGGGTAGTTTCTTAGGCTTAAGTCATAGTCTTAATGATCAACAATTTATCGATTGGGGTTGGCGACTGCCGTTTCTTGCTAGTTCAGTATTGGTCATGATTGGCCTGTATGTTCGCTTAGCCTTGACCGAAACACCGGTCTTTACGCAGGTACTAGAACAACAGCAACGGGTGGCTTTCCCACTTAAGAATATCCTAAACATGCATTTGAAGTCTTTGATGCTAGGTGCACTAGCTATGGTGGTTTGCTATGCCTTGTTTTATATTGCTACGGTATTTTCTTTGAGTTATGGCACGAGTACATTACATATTCCACGTCAGCAGTTTCTGGGTATGTTATGTATTGCGATTGTTTTTATGGCAGCAGCTACGCCTTTATCGGCTTGGGCAAGTGATCATTATGGACGTAGACGGGTATTATTAATCGCGAGTAGTTTGGCCTTGTTATCCGGTTTCGCTTTAGAGCCTATGCTCAACAGTAACTCTCCACTGCTTATTACGGTTTTCTTAAGCCTTGAGCTATTTTTAATGGGGGCTACTTTCGCACCCATGGGCGCGTTGTTGCCGGAACTATTTCCTTCTGAGTTACGCTATACCGGAGCCGGAACAGCTTATAACTTAGGTGGTATCCTAGGTGCATCGTTCGCACCTTATATCGCCCAGCGCTTAGTGACCGAAGGCGGACTCACTTGGGTCGGCGGCTATGTTTCATTGGCCGCAGCCATTAGTTTTTGTGCGGTGTTAATGATACGAGAAACACGAGATAAGCCATGGGCACATTAAGCTGATCGCTCAAAGCACCTTAGCGAGTCACTGCTGACAGTTAAGTTGTCTGTATCTGGAGTAAACAGCTTTAGCTGTTTTATAAAGCAATAGCTGAAGCTATTGCACTCCAGGTATTTGTAATGCTTAACTTAACGTTAGTAACCCTAGAGACTAATATTTTCAGCGAGTTGTTTGTTAATGACAGCAGGCAATTTAGTAGGTGCTTTAATGCGTAATTGTTTATTGACATTAAATCGACCAAACACAACTTCAATATCTTTATTGGCTACACTAAACTCTTTAGCCAAAAATCGAACCATGTGATCGGTCGCTTTGCCAGCAATCGGTGAGGCGGTCACACTGATTTTAAGTTGCGGGCCTTTTGCTTTGCCAATAACATCTTGCTTTGAGCTAGGTTTCCCTAAAACATTCAATACTAAAATATCACCTTCCCACTGACAGAATGAAGTCATCGCCTGTTTTTTTTTGGCCATGTGGTTTTATGCTTTAAGCCAAAACGTCATCGGCTTAGGCGTTTCTTCGCTGTCATCCAGATCTTTCCATGTATAAGTAGTTTTTAATTCAGGATGCTTAACATAACCGCGCTTATTCCAAAATTGATCTAAAGGCACATAATCGGCAGGTCGACGTGGATGATCTAACGGTCTTTCTACACAGCAAAACGTTATATACTTAAAACCACCCAATTCAGTGGCATGTGCTTCTCTTTGTTCAAAAAATTTCACGCCTATACCCAGCCCGCGATAAGCCTTATTTAAAACTGACTCACTGCAATAAAACACTTCATCAAGATTATAACCTTGCTCGATAAACGGCTGTTTAAGAGACTCTGTTTCATGGCGCATAGGGAGCGCGGTAGAGGCACCTACTACTTTGTCACCGTCTAAGGCCAAGATGATGACCGTTTCTGGCGTATCAATATAAGTTTGCAGATAAGTCTTTTCATACTCATAACTGCCGTCATATAAATAAGGGAAATCACGAAATACTTCAATTCTAAGTCTAGCGAGTTCGGGTATATAGTTCGCCAACTCATCGCCGCTGCAACGCTTAATGCTGATATTGTTAGACATAGGTACTATCTCAAGCAAAGTTGGCATTTTAGACGAATTAACAAATAGGATACAAGGCATTAAGCTCTTGTTGACCAATGTCCCTCGAATGTAATGCACTAGCAAGCAA
>QVQF01000108.1 GCA_003584895.1 Methylococcales bacterium | reverse complement strand
AACAAGCCATGGAAGCAGAGGTTAGCAATCGTCGTCTTGAAGAGCAAGCGGCTCAACGGATAGAGCAACAACTGATAGAAACACGTCTACATCAACAAAATATCATTCATGATACCCAGTTACGAGAAATTGAATTAGCGGCTGAAATTCAATTTCAAGAAGACAAACTCAATCGCTTACATGTTGAAAAAACTAAACATGAACATCAGCTACGAGAAATCGATCTAGCCGCAGAGATTCAATTCCAAAAAGACCAACAAAAACAGTTACAACAACTGGAATTAGAAAAACAACTGCTACAATTTGAACATGATCGCTTATTAAAAGATCGTCAAAAAGAAGAAGCCGCCAAAGAATATGTTCAGCAACACCAAGACTGGTTAGCTGAAAAAGACCAAGAACAACAACTAAAACAATTGGAACTGGATGCTGAACTTAAAACACTAGAATCCCAGCAATTGAAACGACAAGAACTAGAAGAAAAATTAGAAGCTAAAAAAATCGTTCATCACAACCGTGTACAGCTTATGCAATTAGAAGCCGAAGCTAAAGAACGAGAACTACACGCCGAGGCTATCAAAAGTAAAGATGAATATTTACGCAAAGAAATTGAATTTTTGGTGTTGGATAGACAGCGCGCAGAATTAAGCAAATCAATCAGAAGCGCTAGCTCAGATATTGATAAGTAAAACTCTAGAGCCACCCTACCCACAAAGCTAGCTAACGCAATCGACAAAGAAAATTGATAAAAACTAGCATAGCAAATCCTACTATAAAATAAATAAGCAATGAGAATTTTAGGGATAGACCCTGGGTCAAGACTGACCGGATACGGAATTATAGACGACTCACCGCAAGGCTATAAATACATCGCCAGCGGAAGTATTAAGATTAAAGTAGATTATTTTCCCGATCGACTTAAACAAATCTTTGATGGCTTATTGGAAATCGTGGAGAACTATCAGCCAGAGCAAATGGCGATAGAACAAGTCTTTATGCATAAAAATGCAGATTCTGCGTTAAAACTTGGCCAAGCGCGCGGTGCAGCGATTTGTGCCGTGCAAACTAAGAATTTACCTGTGTTTGAATATGCGGCGCGGCAAGTCAAACAAGCCGTGGTGGGCAAGGGCGCGGCCGATAAACTTCAGGTTCAACATATGGTAAAAATATTATTAAACGTGCAAGGTGAATTATCACTGGATGCCAGCGATGCTTTAGGTATCGCTATTTGTCATGCCCACTATCAGCAAACAGCGATTATGTTAAGTAAACAAGGTGTATTTAGATGATCGGTTTTTTGCGTGGTAAATTAGTCTATAAAGCACCGCCTTTTTTGATACTTGATGTTCAGGGCGTCGGTTATGAGTTGGAAGCGCCCATGACGACCTTTTATGACTTACCTGCTCTCAATGAAGAGATTAAATTACATACACATTTAGTCGTTAGAGAAGACGCGCATAGCTTATTTGGTTTTTCGACTCTAGCAGATCGAACTTTATTTCGAACACTCATTAAGGTTAGTGGTGTCGGCCCTAAACTAGCCTTAACGATTTTATCGGGCCAAAGTGCTGAAGAATTCCATCGCTGCATTCATGATAATGATACGCTAGCCTTAGTGCGCTTACCGGGTGTCGGCAAAAAAACCGCAGAACGCCTAGTGATAGAAATGCGAGATAGATTGCCTGACTTAGCTGAATCAGCCACATCAAATATAACCAGCAGTTCGACTATGCCCGCCATAGGCAATCCTAAACAAGAAGCCGTTAGCGCACTATGCTCCTTGGGCTATAAACCTTTGGACGCTAGTAAAATGGTGCAAAACATTAGCACTGAAGGCAAATCATGTGAAGATATTATCAGGCTGGCCCTGCAAGGGGCGCTTAAATGATTGAAAGCGATAGACTAATCACAGCTCGCAGTCATACTGATGAAGAACGACAAGACCGTGCCATTCGCCCCAAGCGCTTAGCTGAATATGTCGGACAAAAAGAATTATGTGCGCAAATGGAAATTTTCATTCAAGCCGCGACCGCACGCAAAGAAGCATTGGATCATGTATTAATTTTTGGCCCCCCCGGCTTAGGTAAAACCACACTCGCTAATATCATTGCAGCCGAAATGTGTGTTAAAATTCGCCAGACATCAGGGCCAGTACTCGATAAGGCAGGTGATCTTGCCGCTTTATTGACCAATCTTGAACCGCATGATGTGTTGTTCATTGATGAAATACATCGATTAAATCCAGCAGTTGAAGAAATCCTTTATCCTGCTATGGAAGATTACCAGCTAGACCTTATGATAGGCGAAGGGCCAGCAGCCCGCTCAATTAAACTAGATCTTCCGCCTTTTACGCTAGTCGGTGCAACAACCCGAGCAGGTTTGCTAACATCACCGTTGAGGGATCGATTTGGTATTGTGCAACGACTGGAATTTTACAGCGTAGATGAGCTGGCTAGTATCGTTATTCGTTCCGCAAAAGTTTTAGGCATTACGCTAGAGCAAAAAGGAGCCTTTGAAATTGCTCGCCGCTCTCGTGGTACGCCACGTATTGCTAACCGATTACTAAGACGCGTACGTGACTATGCTGAAGTAAAAGGCAATGGTGTTATTTCTGAAGCTTGCTCTATTCAAGCATTGGATATGTTAAGAGTCGATAATAACGGTTTTGATGCCTTAGACCGCAAGCTACTGATGACCATGATAGAAAACTTTGATGGTGGTCCAGTCGGATTAGACACCTTAGCCGCCGCCATCAGTGAAGAACGCGGTACCATTGAAGATGTTTTAGAGCCTTATTTGTTACAACAAGGTTTTATTATGCGCACACCACGTGGACGTGTAGTGACCCGAAACGCCTATTTGCATTTTGGCTTGCCTCTGCCAAAACAAATAACATCGTCCGAAGATTTGTTTGATTAACTATGACGACGTATTAACCCTAGAGACATGAAAATTAAGAAATTTATTTGGCCTATTCGTGTTTACTATGAAGACACCGATGCAGGTGGCGTCGTATTTTATGCCAACTACCTTAAGTTTTTTGAAAGAGCACGCACCGAAATGCTCCGCGCAATGGGTTATGAGCAAGATAAGCTCATGATTAATCCCGGTATTGTTTTTGCCGTACGCTCTGTACAAGTTGAATATCTAAAGTCAGCACGATTTAATGAACAAATCGAAGTTAGCGCTGAAGTAATAATCGCAAAAAGAGCCAGCCTTACTTTTGAACAACTAATTACACGAGGCGATGATGTTTTATGCACCAGCATGACTCGCATCGCCTGTTTGGATGCTAACACCCTGCGTCCTAAAGAAATCCCTAAAATCCTACAAGAGCTGTTAAAGAATGAATACTGATTTATCTATTTTCCATTTAATTACTGAAGCCAGTTTTGTTGTGCAATTTGTCATGTTAATACTCATGGTCGCATCAGTGGCATCATGGACTTTTATTCTTTCAAAACGCAAAGAACTAAACCGAGCTATTGAAATTACCGATGAATTTGAAGAACAATTTTGGTCAGGTGTCGCTTTAGCGGATCTATATAGAAAACTCGCTGCAAAAGATTTTGAGCCAGAAGGTATAGAAAAAATATTTCTAGCCGGATATAAAGAATTTTCTCGTATGCACCAATCGGGTAGCGTTGAACCCGGCGTTCAAGTTGAAAGTGCACAGAGAGTTATGCGTATCGAATTGTCTCGTGAATTAGAGCGCTTAGATGAACACTTGGCATTTCTTGCTACAGTAGGCTCCACTAGTCCTTATGTCGGTTTATTTGGTACGGTATGGGGAATTATGAATTCTTTTATGTCATTGGGAAATGTTAAACAAGCAACCCTAGCTCAAGTAGCACCGGGCATTGCTGAAGCATTAATTGCAACCGCTATTGGTTTATTTGCTGCAATCCCCGCTGTTGTCGCTTACAACCGTTTTTCTACACGATTAGATAGATTAACCGGTCGCTACGAATTATTTGTTGAAGAATTCGTTGTGTTATTGCAAAGACAGGTTCATAGCAAATGAGTAGAAAACACGGACGCAGAAAGCCTATGGCGGAAATCAATGTAGTCCCTTACATTGATGTTACCTTGGTCTTACTTATTATTTTCATGATAACCACGCCTATATTACAGACGGGAGTAGATGTTGATCTTCCACAAGCTGAATCCAAAACTGTAGAGGCAGAAGGAAATGAGGATAATCCCCCTATCGTTATTTCAATTAAAGAACAAGGTCTCTATTACATCAAAATTGGCGCTGGAGATGATGAACCTATATTGGTTGAAGCAATCAATGCTAGTGTTGTAGCGGTGTTAGCAGACAAGCCTAAAACACAAATCCTAATCAATGCCGATAGAGGTGTAGATTACGGGACAGTAGTGACCATCATGGCTGAACTAAAAAATGCTGGCGTTCCAACAGTAGGGTTAATGACTAAACCCAAAGAACAATAAGTTAGATGGATATAAAAAAGAAATTCACACGGCCGTTTGCACTTGCTTTAGCAATACACCTTACCCTAATGGGGTTATTTGCTTTGAGCGCGCTCTACAAGCCAGCACCTAAAGAGGAACCACCTGCATCAGAGGTCATTCATGCAACCATGATTGATTTAGCAACCTTGCCGACTAAAGTCGAAAAGGACCATTCTGAGGAGGATGCTAAACAAGCCAAAGCTGAAGCCGCATCTCAGGCTAAAGCAAAAACGGAAGCTGATGCACTAGCTAATGCTGAAGCAGCTAAACAAGCCAAAGCAGAAGCAGCAGCTCAGGCTAAAGCTGAGGCTGCTAAAGCAAAAACGGAAAC
>QVQF01000227.1 GCA_003584895.1 Methylococcales bacterium | reverse complement strand
GCCGCCTATGCTGATTTCATGAAGCATCTACATGAAACCATGGAAGACACTTTACATACTTTCGCTGAAGCCCTAGAAATTTCAAAAAGAAAAACCGGCCAAAGTAACGACTTAACAGATGCAGAACTCAACAAACTTTCTACTTATATTAAACGTGACATTGAGCAAGCCGCCCATGGCTTATCTTCAAAAGAAGACACTAATTCACTTTCAGCCTGGTTTAAGTTTGATATTGAATTACTAGAGAATTTTACCTTAGACGCTTTTTTAAGTGTTGCTGACAAAACACGTATTGAACTTGAAAAATTAAAACAGTTAGCGACTGCTCATGTGTATCAAAGTGGTGATATTACCATCCCTGGAACCTTTATCTGTGACGCATGCGGCAAAGAAATCGCCTTCAAAACCACCAGCGAAATCCCAGAATGTCCTAAGTGCCATGCTAAAACCTTTATCCGTATTTGATATTGCTAGCTCTTGGCTTATAATGCGGCTTTTATCTAATTGATTTTATAGGAAATAACATGCGCAGAGTCATCTTTAATCAGAAAGGTGGGGTCGGTAAATCTACGATTACTTGTAATTTAGCGGCCATCAGTGCGCTTGAAGGCAAACGTACTTTGGTTATTGACTTGGATGTTCAAGGCAATACCACGCAATATCTGCTTGGGCATAAAGTCAACGACAGCGATAAAACTGTTGCTCAGTTCTTTAAAGATACCTTAAGCCTGTCTTTATTCGGCAACGGCAACAATGGAATTGAGACTCTTATCCATGAAACACCCTTTCCTAATTTATTTGTTTTACCTTCGCATCCTGATCTTGAGCCTTTGCAAGGTCGCTTAGAATCGCGATTTAAAATCTTCAAATTAAAAGAAGCTCTAGAAAAACTAGAGGGCTTTGATGCCATTTATATGGACACACCCCCAGTACTTAATTTCTACAGCCAATCGGCCTTGATCGCTGCCGATAAATGTTTAATTCCATTTGACTGCGACACCTTTGCAAGAGAAGCACTCTATACCCTGATACAAACCGTCGCAGAGGTTAAAGCTGATCATAATCAAAATTTACATGTGGAAGGCATTATCGTTAACCAATTCCAAAAACAAGCTAATTTACCCAGACAATTGGTTGATGAACTCATCGCTGAAGGCTTGCCAGTACTTGCTTCCATGATTTCACCTTCTATCAAAGTCAGAGAGTCTCATTCGGTCTCTCAACCACTAGTGCATTATGTACCTACTCATAAGTTGAGTGACGAATTCCGTGCGTTATATGCCGAAATTCATAATAGTTAATAAAATCGTGTGCTTGGAGTAAAACAGCTTCAGCTGTTTTAAAACGCAATAGCTGAAGCTATTGCACTCCAGCACTTAGGGTACTGAGGCGTTCAACATACAGCTTTGCCTAACACCCTACAGATTGCAGGTTAAACGTTAAAAATCATGAACAAATTACTCAAACCTTGGTCGTTGCCCATACTATCCGGCATCTTAATTGGCACTAGTTATATCCCTTTCCCTCCGTGGGCTTCATTATTCTGTTTTGTGCCCTTATGGCTATTCTGGAACAGACAAACCCATCTTAAAAACGTGCTACTGGGCGGATTCATCACCGCCTTTATATTTACCTTGATCGGCTTTAATTGGGTCGCTTATTTATTGCATGAATTTGCCCATCTGGATTGGCCCTTTGCTGTCATGGGCTTGTTGTTCTATGCCTTAATCGCTCACTTATATGTGCCTTTAGCCGGACTGCTATGGTTTTTATGTAGGCGCTTATTAAAGAGTTCAGAGAGACTTTCACTAGGCTTAATGACACTAATCACCATACTCTGCGAAGCCTATTCATTCACTCTGTTTGACTGGAACTTTGGTTACTCTTGGTTTGGTGCCAACCTGCCCATATACCAATGGGCTGAATTCATAGGTTTTAGTGGACTCAGTGCCGCCACTTTATTATGTAATCTACCCTTATATATCGCTTGGCAAAACCGTACGCATAAAGCGGGGAAAATAATACTCGCTAGTGTAATAAGCGTCTTTATATTACTCAATATGGGCGGCATCAGGCTTAAAGCTAGACTCCCAGTACCCGATGCTTCATTTAACACTTTATTAATTCAAGCCAGTATCGAAAACTCAGAAAAACTAGCGGCCGAATTAGGTAAAGGTTATAGCAAAGAAATTCTTCATCGTTACCTAACACTCACAGATCAAGCACTCAAAGCTCACTCCGATAAAAAAATAGATTTTGTGTTGTGGCCTGAAACCGCATTTCCCGCCTTACTGGGCGAACCGTTCAAATTCAACGCACTTCCTTTAACACTCAGTCAATTTCTGCACGAAAGACAAATCCCTTTGATAACTGGGGCTTACAGTGTCGATCAGTCATCGCGTTTAATTACCAACTCCCTATTTTTATTAAACAAAGAAGGAGAGATTGTGCCGCCTCATTACAGCAAAACTATCCTTTTAGCCTTTGGTGAATACATACCGGGTGAACAAGTCTTTCCTGCCATACGTGATTGGCTACCCGAAACCGGTCACTTTGCACGCGGCGCAGGCCCTACCCAGCTATTACATTGGAATGGTTATAAGATGGGAGCCCAAATCTGCTATGAAAGTCTATTTCCCGGCTTTTCACGCTCATTAGCGGCATTAGGCGCACAGTTTATCGTTAATGTTACCAACGACTCTTGGTACGGCAGTTGGCAAGAACCTTACCAACATTTATACATGACACTAGCCCGAGGTGTGGAATTTAGAAGACCGGTATTGCGTGTCACTAATACCGGCGTATCTTCAGTGGTACTGGCTTCAGGCGACATCCTAGAACAATCACCCATACATCAGCCATGGGCAGGGCTATATGAAGTACCTTATCTCACTACTCCACCCGAAACCTTCTATCAAAACTGGTTTTGGCTAGTCCCTAGCTTACTGTGGAGCAGTTTGTTTGTGTTATTGGGTTTTGGACTGATTTCTACACGAAAGCAAAGTAATCGATAGTGTTTGGATTAAACATTAAAAAGAATTTACTTCAAAAGTCAAAATCTAGCCTCAAAGTATCATCTATTTTTTGATTATACTCAGCTCAATGCCACATTATTAATCCCACTCAGTAAGGTACAACCCGATCGAATAAGAGTTATCAATGTAAGTTTATATAATTGACCTTGGTTTTAGAGATTACTCTAAAACCAAGTACCCATTAGATCTAAGAACTAATCCTATACCTAGGGGATATTTGTCTGGATACAAATATCCATGTTAGATACCCCAATTTGAATATATTCAAATCCCATTGCTTCCATGCGCTGCTGTTTAAACTGGTTGCGGCCATCAAAAAATAATGGAGTCTTAAGTAATTTTTTTATTTCGTCAAAATCAGGACTTCTAAACTCTTGCCATTCTGTTATCAATATAATGGCATCAGCATTTTTGAGGGCCTCATATTTGCTATCGACATAACTGACATTATTGTTGCCCTTAAGGTAAATACTTTCTGCTTCATGTCGGGCTTTTGGATCGTAAGCCACTACTTTTGCACCCTGCAAAGTCAGTCTATTAATAATAGTAATTGCTGCGGCAGCACGCATATCGTCAGTATCTGGTTTAAATGCCAGTCCCCATATAGCGAAGACTTTACCTGTTAAATCTTGACCTAAACGACTGATTACTTTATTGGCCAGCACAGCTTTTTGATCCGTATTGACCGCTTCAACAGCAGTTAAAATTCTAGGACTATAGCCATGGCTTTTTGCCGTATTAACCAGCGCTTGTACATCTTTTGGGAAGCAACTACCACCGTAACCACATCCAGGATAAATAAAACTATATCCGATACGTTTATCTGAGCCTATACCATGCCTAACCTGATTAACATCAGCACCTACTTGTTCACAAATATTGGCGATTTCATTCATAAATGAAATTTTAGTCGCCAGCATGGCATTAGCGGCATACTTGGTCATTTCGGCACTTTTAATATCCATGCTAATAAACCGATCATTTTTAGTCATGAATGGCGCATAGAGTTCACGCATGGTTTCAATTGCTTCCTCACTGTCAGCACCAATGACAACACGGTCTGGGCTCATAAAATCATCTATGGCCGCACCTTCTTTAAGAAACTCTGGATTTGATACGATATCAAAATTGAGTTTACAGCCTCGTTGATTTAATTCAGCTTGAATGACTTTACGTACCTCTTCCGCCGTACCCACTGGAACCGTTGATTTATCAACGATGACCACATAGCTTTGCATATGTTTTCCAATATCTTTTGCAACTGCCAAAATATATTGGAGATCAGCACCGCCATCATCTCCCATGGGGGTATCGACAGTAATAAATATTATTTTTGATTCAGCAATTGCATTCTCACTATCCGTAGTGAAATGCAAAGTATTTTGTTTAATGTTTTCTTGGATTATTTCTTTTAGTCCAGGCTCATAAAGGGGAATAATTCCCTGCTTAAGATTTTCTATTTTTTTTTCATCAATATCTACACAGGTTACTATGTTACCCATCTGTGCAAAACATGCACCACTTACTAGACCTACATAGCCACTGCCAATTACACCAATTTTCATTTAATTATGTCCATGTGTTGTGTAAATTTACGTTAATTTCATTAAAGTGTAATAGATGAAACTTTCTGTTATCAAGTAACAGAGACTACTCAGCAATCAGCTAGCACTGTAGATTGGGTTAGAGCCAACACTACAAATAGTTGTCGGGTTACGCTGCACTAACCCGACATTTATTTTGCGCATTCACGACTGTTCAAAGTATGTATTGCTAACTGATGTT
>QVQF01000043.1 GCA_003584895.1 Methylococcales bacterium | reverse complement strand
TGTGGTGCGCTCAGGCTACGACTCAGCGGGCTGTCAGTCAGGCAGTCACTACCTCAGAATCTTTCGCTGTTCTTGGCAAACAAACTCAAACCCCTTGTCGTCTCCTATTTTTCCCCAATCATGAATGGCTCCTACTGAGCATTGATACCACGTAAGCATCAGCGCCATGCCTGAAAGTTCGGCGTCACTCGTCCCAAAAAAAGTATGTTGTAGGCGACTATGAAAAGACAAATTGCCGAGTTGATAGATCTCACTTCGATGAGGACCTCCATGTGAATGAAAATCACTACCGAGGTCATCAAGTCCATGATTCAGCCGTGCGTTCTCGCGAGCGAACATCACAGCAAGAACGATAACCACGAGAACAATCGCAATTATGGAAACGACTCGCGTGAGAAATTGCTGGGTTACAGGCGTTGCTTTCGTTTGCGGTATTCCCGGCAGAAGGTCGCGCCCGCAAAAACGACACACTTTCGCCTCCCGCAAAATTGTCTCAGCACAGTAGGGACACTTCTTTGTTTCGGGCTGGTTGACTGTTGCCGGTGCGGATGCGCGTGTGGATGGTGTCGGATGCCACGGTGACATTGTTTTGTCGTTGGCGGACTTCGCTGGGACGAGTAACGATGCGGTGCATTTCGGGCAGTCAACAAGTTGACCGGCCCCGGCTTCGTCAATCGTGATGCTCTGGCCGCACTTGTCGCAATTGAATGAAATGTCCATGATGTTGCCTCCACCGTGGTTTGTAGCCTTGTGCCATGTTGTCGGCAAGCACTATTCCTTCAGGTACCGATGCGGCGGTGTTCGATGGCTCGCGCAAAGTTCTGAATCCACTTGGCGCGGATGCGCGGTTGTTTGTGCGTACATGCGGGCGTTGGGTGAGAAACCAACGGTTCATCTGGCCAACGACAAAATCCGCCGCCGGGCCGGTGCGGGAAGTTGTAGGCGTCACAATTACAAACTGGCTTGCCGATGCGTTTCCCACCGTGTGCCACGCAAAACTGGCCGGGATCTCCCCAGCACGCCCAGGCCATGCACCAGCCACCGCTGACTGTTCGGGCTTGGCAATGACGTTCGTCTCGTGCTTCTTGGGAATAAGCCATAATCTCTTTTCAATCCGGCGCGGAGCGGGGCGCGCTCAATTCAGGGTGGCCACGCTGAATGTCATTCGGGTGGTGGTTAATCAAGAGTTGAAACCATTCTAAACGGGACAGGTGAAACCATCCTGAACTGCTGGGGATACGGAATGGTTTCAATTTAGCCTCGTTACGTATGCTGGTTTCATTTTGGCCACATCTTTCCGGTTTTGTAGGTGCTCGCCTTGCCGTCCACGTAGGAGCCTCTTTTCACCATTTCAATCAAACCCACCCGGTAGCAGGCGTTCCGGTAGTTTGAGGCGCTGGCGATGCTGACTCCGAGCCGCTCGGCAATCAGGGGTAGGCTCATGCAAAACTCCCGGCCAGTTTTATCGGAGTGCTTTTTCGCGGAAAAAAACAAGCGCACCGTGGCGGCCAGCCGATCATGCGGCACATCCTTTATCGGTGGTAGTGCGGCAATCCATGATTCCTCCACCTCGGTTACCGGATAGTCCGGCAAAATGTTGCATGGTGCGGCTTTCCGAAACCACGTCAGGAAGTAGGCGCGGCTTTTTTCAATCGGCGTCTTAATTTGGGCGTGGTGTTGATTGTAAAATCGGTCGTGAACATCCACCGCAATCGCTTCGTCGAGGGTGCGGCCTTTGAGCCGGCCCACGATTTTCTGCATGGCGTTGAACCGCTGGCCGGTACTGGTGAGGTGCAAGCCGCGTGTCACTTGCTGGTAGAGGCTCTCAAATCGAGCCGCGTCACTCGGCTTCTCATACCATCCCGGTTTCGGTGCGGGTGTTACCCCTTCAACATCTTGAATGTGGCCAGAACGGGCAAGGAAGCGCGCCCACGTCCGTTTTAGCTGGTGATAGCCCGGAAATCGCAAGAGGCTGCCCTTTGCGTTTGGTTTGCGGGCGTCGAGGGTGGTTTGCTTTGGAAATACCTCGACGTCTTTATCTGGTTCAACTTCGCGCAAGATGCGCTGCATATCGTCGGCTGGCATGAGTGCCTCGGCAAAAACATCTACATGAAACCCACCAGGCGAAGATTCGAGGAGCCATACTTCGGGGAGTCGCTTGGCCAGCAAATCAAAAGCATGTTGTGCCCTGTCCCTCCACCGATCTGCGCCCATCGTGCCGTGGGCGTCGTAGTCTATCGCACCCCACCGCGTGAGATTGTCCGGGCGGATACTGTAAAACCCGGCGGTGTGCGTGCCGTCGTAGATGCCCACCTCGAAGCGTTTAAGTTGTGCGATCTGCTGGCATGGCCGATAGCTGCCGTCAGGGAGTTGCCATGCAAAATACGGCGTGCCTTGTAGCATCAGCATCATGCCACGGCGCATTTCCTCGATGCTCTTCCAAGTGCGCGTCATGGCAGCAATCCCGACAAGTCGGCGCGGGCAACATAAGGCAAAGATTCCAAAAAACGCACGGGCAACAGGCGGCCTTGCTTTCCATCGGGGCCGGAGCGTTGTGCGAGCGTGTCCAACAGGACGCGGAGCTTTTCCGTGCCGATAAGAAACGCGGTGCGACCCGACACGAGTGCCCACGCCGTCGCCTTTGACGTGGTGATGCCGGATGGTTTGCCATGCGCGGTTGTTTCGATGAAGAAATTTCCCGTCTCGACGGCGCGCCGATCATGTTTCAATTCGACGCTACCCCGCACGTACAAATCCCACGCGGCAAATTCACCTTCGGAAAACTCGACGGCCAACCCGTGGCGCGAATACCAGCGGGCAAGGGCGTGCTCCGCTTGCTCTGCGTAGGTTTTGTCGGTACTCCAAGTCATTCTAGTAAATAAAGTGGTTGATGTGGTTTATCGCCATGACTCACGGCGGCGGCGTTCAAGCTCGGTACGGATACGCTCGGCTTGGCCGTTGGTGAACAAACGGCAGCCCCTTGGTGTACGGATGATGTCCAAACGCAAGTCGGCGGCGATCTTCTTTACAGTGTTCGGATGACAACCGGCGGGGCGGGCAACATCGGCAGAAGTGTAGAGCGTTGCATCCGTTCCCGGCTCGCGTGTGAGTGTTGACGGTGACACGTTCACAGCACGAAAAACCGTTTACGGTTTCTCCGGGTGTTTCGCCCACGGCACGGCCACGGGTGGCGCTTTGGCGGCGCGATTCAGGAACGCTTGCCAGTCGGAGAGGCGATAGAAGCGGCGGCGGCCGATGCGGAGCGCCGGCAATTCTCCGCTGCGCTCCAGCCGCCACAAGTTGGTTTCTGGAATCCGTTGCCGAATTACGGCGGCGGGGATGATTTCTAAATCAGCGGGCAGCGCGCCCGCTCTGGTAGTTGTCGGAAGTTCTGTTGCTTTCATCGCCCATCCAAATAAGGGAAGGGCGCGCCGTGCGCAAAAGAACGCCTAATGACAGGCGCGGCAGTCTTGTCATTCAGTTGTGCGCGGCAGTCAGTCTTTTGAAAGGCTCGATTTCAAACCGTACACATCGGCCATAATTTGCTGCTCACGTTGAAAGCGTTTTTGTTCTTTCGGGTCGAGGTAGTGCGGGCGTGATGCTTTTGCCAGCTTTTCTCCAGTCATGGGGCGCGCACAATAGGGGCATGGCCACTTTGTGGGTGGCGGTTCGGGCTTCTTCGTGTTGGCGAGTCTGTGCATCTTGGCGCGGCGGCGTTTTGCTTCAACCGCGCAAGCGTTGCTTGGGTTGGCTTCGGATGATTTCTCACCAGAGCAAAAGAACCGGTGCGGCCTGAAGTCTTCCAGTCCCATGAGGCAACCACACATCCAACAGTGTGAAGTGGCATAGTATTTCTCGTTGGGTTTGCGGGCGGCTTTGCAATCGTCATACTTCATCGGGAAGCGAAAATTAGTTAGATGATCTTCCGACAACACGGCGAGAAAATCCTTTGCCATGTCCAGCGTGCTTTCGTGTCGTCGTACCTCGTCGCAAGCCTCGCGCAACTGGCGTTTCAACTTGTCTACTTCCTGCTGCTGCCGATGTAGTTCGACGCTTGCATTGTCACGGCGGCGTTCCAAAATGCGAAACGCTTGCACCTTTGCGGGAAGCGTTCTGATAAAATTGTCGAAACTCTCGTCTCTCTTAATCTCGTCTTCGGTGAGTCGGCAAAACAGCGTGTGTTTACCAATGCAAATGACGTGCGGCTTGTCGGCTGTGATGCTCAATGCGACGGTTACCGGTACACTCGTTGGTGCTGTTGTTTTCAGGTGCTTGCGTTTCATTACTCTCCTTTTTCTTTTTACCCAAATGGCGAGCGGTTTAATGGTGTTGAAAAATTCTTCTTTGAAATTCCGGTTTCCACCGTGTTGCCGCTATGCTGTGGCGGCCTCGTGGAGTTGCACCACGTTTGCCGGTGCGGTGTGCGGGATTTCGTCGAGTTGCTTTTTGAGGCGGCGCAAGTCTTCGTGCCGGTATTGCGCGGTGATGCCGAGGCGCTTTTCGTCGGCGCTCCGATGGCCGAGCAAGTAGTGAGCATCCGGCCCGGAAAGATGGCTGGCCGTGGTGTGCCTGAAACTGTGGAAGCTCCAAGCGTAGCGGGTACGGCCATGCGTGCCGGTGCCGGCAACTTTGGCCAACGTCGGCATGTCCACCATGCCGGCCAAGTCGAGGCCGTTCAACAACTCACGCCACGGGCGGTGAAAGATATTGGGGAATTTGCCCGCGTAACCAACGGCAACCCGCTCGCCTAGTATGTAGCCGGTGCGCTCGGCCTTCGGAATCGCTTTCAGTGCGCGGCGCAGCGGCTCGGCAATCGGTAGCACAAGGGCGTTGCCCGTCTTTTGCTGTTTGA
>QVQF01000187.1 GCA_003584895.1 Methylococcales bacterium | reverse complement strand
ATATCTTCCATTGATCTCTTAATAGGGGTGAGTTCTTGTAGTTCCCAGCCAAAAGAGATAATCGTTTCAATGATGCGCTGAGTGGGATTGTCGGTTAAGCGGTAAGCAACTTTAATTTTCTGGTCAGGCATAGTCTCAATACTAAGCACCCCAGCAAGGGCGCTTAAAACAGTTAGGTCTGGCTTTAAACGAGTGCTGATCAATACGCTGCCAGTGTCCATTTGCTGGTTAAGATAGCTAATGCTTTCTTTTAAAATTAATTGACCCTGATGAATGATTTGTACATGGGTGCAGACGGCTTGTACTTCGCTCAGTGTATGTGTCGAAAGAATAATGCCGTGATCGCGACCCAGTTCACCGATTAAGTCACGAATCTCTTTAATTTGCAGAGGATCTAAACCCACCGTGGGTTCGTCAAGTATGATAACGTCAGGATTGTGTATGATCGCCTGCGCAATGCCGATACGTTGTTGATAGCCTTTTGAAAGATTAGCAATCAGTCGATCAGACACCGCCATTAAGCCGCAGCGATCTTGAGCCTTAATGACGGCTGAACTAATAGCTTTTTTAGGGATGCCATGCAGTTGTGCGCAATAGTATAAAAATTCCTGCACACTGAGGTCTTTATAAAGGGGGGGCGTATCGGGTAAATAACCAAGGCTGCGCTTAGCTAGCTTAGGTTGGCCTTGTAAATCATAGCCATTAATTTCAACACGGCCAGAACTGGGGGCAAGATTACCGCTTATTATCTGCATGGTTGTGGTCTTGCCTGCACCATTGGGGCCAAGAAAGCCAAGAACTTCACCTTGCGCCAAGGTGAAGTTTACATCTTTGATAGCGCAGTGTTTGCCATAGTAACGCGATAAATGCTCCGCGTTTATCAGTATTGCCATCAGGGACTTACAGTTGTTTTAATAAGACTTTTAATTCGGCTTGGATTTTTTTGCGGTAAAACAAAAACTTCCAGCGTGTGCCGCCACATTGTTTCCATAATAGCGCTGAGCGTATGCCGGCCAACAAGCAGGCGCGTATCTTATTGGCAGTTTCAGGTCTTGATAAATAGGTTTGATCGCCATTGACCATAATTCTAGGTTGTAAGGTACTGATGGTGTTTTGATAAATATCACCCAGATTAGCTAATACATTTTCATGTAACAAATCAAAGTGTTCGCTTTGCGATTGCGCTTTAACAATGCCGGTGTGTATGGTTGCAAGTAAATCGTTACGCGTTTCTAGTTGGTGTTCTAAAAAAACGATAGAAGCAGAATAACGAGCTTGTTGAGGGTTAGAGACTTTATAGCCGGTCATTTGCATATCAAGTTGCTGCAAGCCTAGTTTAAGGCCATTCAAACTACCATAAACGTCGATGACGCTATCTGAATCTATTTTTAATAGACTCGCAATGCTAGTTTCCATAGCGGCCGCATCAGCAGTCCCCGTGCTGGCTAATTGTTCAACTAAAGCCGCCGCTTGGGCAATGCCGGCAAGAGCAAGGGTTTGGTTGGTGATAGAGTTTAATGACATAAATAATGGCAGCTTAGTTTGAATAGTGAGTGAATCAAGAATATAAAATAGCGTTCAATAGATCAATTTATTTTTAAAGGGCTTGAAAGATAGTTAAAACTACACAAATATTAAGCATTATAAGCATTGATATTCCAAATCTATCATTATATAATCTGCCCAGCTTGAAAATTGTTTTACCGTTATGCTTATCTCTACGATGTTTATCCTGTATTGCTCGTCCTGTTTATCATTAAGTAACTCTAAAATTTCTCAGCGCCACAGGCCTCTTGGGGCTTTAATTATATATTTTAAATAGGATTCACAATGGCTACTGGTATAGTTAAATGGTTTAATGCCGAAAAAGGTTTTGGTTTTATTCAACAAGAAAGCGGCCCTGACGTTTTTGTTCACTTTCGTAACATCAATAGTTCTGGCTTTAAATCACTTGATGAAGGTCAAAAAGTACAGTTTACTGTTACTGACGGCCAAAAAGGCCCGCAAGCAGAAGAAGTTACTATCATCTAATTGCGCTAAAAAGCGGCAGTCCATTTATATGGGCTGCCGCTTTTTTTTGCCTAGCGATTATTAAAAGCTAACATCAATAAGGCAACTAAATATATACGCTGCCTTAAGTACTGAGTTTTTAGGTTAGTCTTCTTTTATCCAATCTTCCAATGCTGCGATGATGCTTTTGGCTTGATCAACACTAGAAATATTAAATTTTGATTTTTGTTGATATTCGCCATTACGTTTTTGGTAACGACGAATGGTGTATTTGTCAGGGCCGTATTCTTCTTTAGCTCGATTCCAGTCCTGATAGCGATACATGATTGTAGCCCAAGCGCCTTTGGTTAGTACTTTTTTATCCAGTTCCTTAACGGTTTCTATGCCGCCATCTTCATAGGTTACTGTGAGTTCATCTACCGTTTCAGCCATGTTATTCTCAAATTAAGTGGGGTGTTTGTGGAGCAGTTTAGCAATATTAGTTAAATACGCAAATCATATAAGGTAACTGCTGTTACGCAGCCATTCAGCTGTTTATAAAAAACAAATAAAGAGGTCGCTATCGCGACGATTTTTGTATCGGGTTCTCGCACCCGAAGGCGAGATACTTTCTTTTGCGCAGCCTTTAGAAAGTATCCAAAGAAAAGGCGGCTCGATTGCAGCTGGCTCCTGCGCTCCTCGGTTTTGTCGGGGGTCGGTAGAGAGGGCTTCCTGCCCTCCTACCGACGCGCGGCATCCATGCCGCGCCCCTTTGGGCTAATCCCAACAAAACCTGCGGTGCTCTGCGCGGCAAACGAGAGTAAAACGACGTTACTTGTTACTGCGTAACGTCAGTAAGGTAAGAGGGGGTGTTATGCGCGGTAATAAGCTAGCAAGAAGTTATTTGCCAAAAAACTGCCCAAAACCTCGACTGCCTTTACCTGTTTTTAAGGTATTAATGACCTTTAAGGTTTTAGCATCAATAATCGACACGGTATTATCAAACCAATTAGCGACATAGACATGTCGGTCATCGGGATGAGTAGAAATTCCTTCTGGTTTGTTACCCACATCAAGTACTGCGATTTCTTTTAAGGTTTCTATATCAATAATAGATACCGAGCCATCATCCTGATTAGTCACCAATAAGCGACTGTCATTCATGGCTAATGCCGTAGCATAGGGCAGGGCATGGACTTTAATCGTTGCCACGTTCAGCAAGCGCCTTGTTTCCACTACGGTGACATCATCACTTTGCACATTGGCGATATAAAGCCGCTCGCCTCTGCTATCAAGAGTAAGACCAAACGGATGTTTACCCACTTGAACGGTATTGGCAACGCTTAAAGTACTGAGATTTATTTTAGAGACTGAATTACTTAAACGATTAGCGACATACAGCCAATGGTTATCAGGGCTCACCACTAAACCCGAGGGTGATTCACCCACGGCAATCGTTTTGATAATAGCCAGGCTAGTCGCATCAACGACATCGACCTTATTGTTATACCAATCAGCTACAAAAATGCGTAGACCATCCGGGCTAATAGCAATGCCTAAAGCGCCTTCGCTGACCGCAACCTGAGCTGTGACCTCGCGTTTTTTAACATCTAAAACGGCAAAACCTTTAGCTTCTGGTGTGCTAACGTAAACTTTATCGCCCGCAGGTGCAACGGCAATGCCCGCAGGTTTCCCGGGCACACTAACCGATGCGACTACTTTGCCAAGTTCGCTATCAATAATAGACACGCTATCATCTAGTTGATTGCTGATATAAGCAAAGGGAGCTGCTGCTAAGGAAGTGGTAAAGCAAGTGGTAGCGAGCAATAGCGCTACCACCGGGTATTTTATAAAAAACACCAGCCTAAACCTTACTTTTCAGCTAAGACTTTAAGATGAGCTAAGCCCGCTTTTAAAATGCCAGTTACAGAGGCATTTGCTGTTTCTTCATTCATTTCTACTGGAGGATTATTATTGGTGTAAGCACGGTAATAACCAGCTGTCCAAGAAACGACAGTTTTGTCGCCTTGAGCTTCAACATCAATAGACGCTGAATAGTTGTCTACAGGTAAAGCCGGAACTTTTTCTTCAACGCCTGCGTGAGTGATAGTTTTTGCAGTGCTCATGTCAGTAATTTTGTAACCATAAGACATTTTGGCATCATCATACTTTTTTAATTCTTCAGTAATAGTGCCGCCATCTTTTAAAGTCAGTACACGTACTGCGCCTTTAACATTGCCGCCATCGCCGCTCGTGCTGCTGATGCCTGGCAACCAAGACATATCATGATAGTTTTTAATAATAGCCCAGACTTTATCAGCAGAGGCATTGATAGTGATTTGTTCTTCAGCTTTTTGACGCACTGGGCCATGGGCTTGAACAGTGGCAGCAAATAAAAATAGTAACGTCGATAATAACAGCATAAATTTCTTCATAGTATCTCCAATGGGTAAACATAAAAACTCAAGGCCTGCATTATATGTCAACTAGAAACAGCAAGCACTGCTTGACCACAAAAAAGCATAAATGATGGACTAGGTGTACCCACGTTATTGCTAATAATCTAGGTCTAAGTTAAGCGTTCAACATAAGGCTCTAGTTTAGGAAAGCTTAGATAGATGTTAGCCTTTGCGGGTGTTATGTTTGATTAAACAGGCGATCACCATGTTGTTAACAAGCGCTTATGATTTTATTCGCAAGATCTCAATATGCTTTGGTGAGCGCACCTAGCCTGAGATGGACTGTCATGCACGCTTTGGTGAGCGCACCTAGCCTGAGAGGGACTGTCTTGCACGCTTTGGTGAGCGCACCTAGCCTGAGAGGGACTGTCTTGCACGCTTTGGTGAGCGCACCTAGCCTGAGATGGACTGTCTTGCCTGATTTGGTGAGCGCACCTAGCCTAGAAGGACTGCCTTGCACGATTTAGTGAGCACACCCAGCCT
>QVQF01000083.1 GCA_003584895.1 Methylococcales bacterium | reverse complement strand
ACTATGACTATGATCGGTGCCTCATTATTATGGGTGGGCTGGTTTGGTTTTAATGTAGGCTCTAATCTTGAAGCGAATGGTTTATCTACTTTAGTTTTTATTAATACTTTGTTGGCTAGTGCGGCGGCAACCTTGGCTTGGACAGGCGCTGAATGGGTTATACGTGGTAAACCGAGTATGTTAGGTGGTGCTTCAGGTTCTATTGCTGGCTTGGTGGCTATTACACCAGCCTGTGGTTGGGCAGGCCCTATGGGTTCTATAGCCTTAGGTGTTGTTGTTGGTGTCGTCTGCTTTTGGGCGGTTACTAGTCTAAAAGGCATGTTGGGATATGATGATTCTCTGGATGCTTTCGGTGTTCACGGTATAGGCGGTATTATCGGTGCATTAGGTACAGCCGTTGTGGCCAGCCCAGCTTTAGGTGGTACAGGTGTATGGGATTATGTCACTAATGGTGTTGCTGAATACAGTATGTCGACTCAATTGATTAGTCAATGTTGGGCGGTTGGTGTTTGTATCATTTGGTCGGCGACTGTTTCCTACATAGCCTTTAAGTTGGTTGATGTTCTGATAGGACTTAGAGTGGGTGAAGAAGCTGAACGTGAAGGTTTAGATATTTCTGAGCATGGCGAAACAGCTTATCATTACTAGATCATAAGTTTTACGAAGACAAAAAAACGGGAGCTAAAGCTCCCGTTTTTTTTGTCTTAATCATGGTTATCACAAATCATTTAAAACCTTTATGTTCTTGCCCATAAAAATCGTCGTTCCGATGCTGTTATTGCTAATTCATTAATACTGGCATAGCGACGTTGCATAAGACCAGACTCGGCAAATTCCCAGTTTTCATTGCCATAAGCTCGAAACCATTGACCGGCTTGATCATGCCATTCATATTCGAAACGCACGGCGATTTTATTATCCATAAAACACCACAGTTCTTTCTTAAGTCGATAGTCTTGTTCTTTTTGCCATTTACGTTGTAGAAAAGCTTTAATAGCCTCTCGGCCAGAAAAGAACTCAGTGCGGTTGCGCCATTCTGAATCTACTGTATAAGCCAATGCAACGCGCTCAGGATTACGTGTATTCCAAGCATCTTCAGCTGCTTGAACTTTTTGTAGGGCCGTTTCTAGAGTAAAAGGAGGTAGAGGGGGTTTAGTTTCCATGATAGATTTACCTGTTAATAATGTAGCTTGGAATAGCGCTAGCGTACCCTACATTTCGTAGTCCATTACCTTGGGTTACAGCTATCGCCGTATGCCACCTTACTTGTGCTATAAAACATCGTAGGGGCGTATTGCATAAGCCCAATATCAAAATTCAATTTTATAGAGCCTATTTAAAAGGGCGTATGCAATACGCCCCTACGGGCATCAAGATGGTACTGTTCAGTTGGCTGTCAGCCTTAACAATCGTCCACTTGGTCAGCTAAGGCGCTCAATTGTGCAACCAAACTGTTTAATTGCTCAGTAGTCTCGGTACGAATGGTAGCATGGGCGACTTTACGGCCTTTGCGAGGTGCTTTGTCATAAAGATGTAAATGGGCTTGGGGAATAGCCAATAATTCATCAGTGACGGGTAAGCCGCCTATAAAATTAACCATTGCGGCTTTGCCAACAGCTGTTGTTGCACCTAAGGGTAAATCTAATATGGCGCGTAAATGATTTTCAAACTGACTGGTTTCAGCGCCTTCAATCGTCCAATGGCCTGAGTTATGTACGCGGGGTGCAAATTCATTAGCGATTAATTCACCGTTTACTTCAAACAATTCTAAGGCTAAGACGCCCACATAATCTAAGGCAGCCATTAAACGTGAGATATAGGCTTCTGCTTGTGCTTGCATAGGGTCATTAGCACAGCTATGAGAGACTCGTAAAATACCATTACGATGTACATTTTCAGAAAGAGGATAGAACACCATTTCGCCTGAGACATTACGTGCCGCAATAATAGAGACTTCTCGATTAAAAGGCACAAAAGCTTCAACAATTGAAGGTACGCCCTGCAACAGTGTCCAAGCGCTGGCTAAATCATCCGCTGTTTTGAGTAAGGATTGGCCTTTACCGTCATAGCCCATGGTGCGACTTTTGATAATAGCTGGCCAACCGATGCTGGTCATAGCCAGTTCTAGGTCTTCTAAGCTATCGACTGTCGCATAGGCGGGGGTAGGTATATCTATGTTATTAAAAAAAGTCTTTTCTATGAGTCGATCTTGAGCAACGGCCAAAGCTTTGGGAGCAGGATGTACTTGGGTATGCGTAGCTAAAAATTCAGCGACATGAGCAGGCACGTTTTCAAATTCATAAGTGACGACATCGGCACGCTCAGCTAATTCAGCGAGTAGGCGAGGGTCGTCATAAGCACCGTGCAAATGTTCGCCTAAGCTATTAGCGCAGGCATCAGCAGAGGGATCAAGAAAAATAAATTTCACACCTAAAGGATAACCGGCTAAGGCAATCATGCGCGCGAGTTGGCCAGCCCCGAGTACACCGACTATCATAAAAGTTCCTCGCGAGGATCAGAATGAGCGAGCACATTTTCGGTTTGCTCATTTCTAAAGGTATGTAACGCGTCCCGAAAATGATTGTGTTTATTACTGATGATCGCAGCGGCTAATAATGCGGCATTGATAGCGCCGGCTTTGCCGATAGCTAAGGTACCCACTGGAATGCCTGCGGGCATTTGTACAATAGAGAGCAAAGAGTCCATGCCGTTTAATGCTTTAGATTGGACAGGCACACCGAGTACAGGTAGGGCTGTTTTAGCAGCCGTCATACCTGGTAAATGTGCAGCTCCACCAGCCCCAGCAATTATGACTTCTAGGCCTTTAGCTTCAGCGGTTTCTGCATAAGCGAACAGTTTATCCGGCGTTCTGTGAGCTGAAACAACTTCACATTCATACGGAATCCCTAAGCGATCTAAGGTATCTGCTGCATGGTGCATGGTTTCCCAATCGGAAGTTGAACCCATAATAATGCCAACCAGTGCTGCCATGTTTACTCCTTATAATATCTGTACAATCTGGATCAATAAAAGCTGCTTAGTATCGCATAAATGCTCGGATAATGCGCTCTAAGTTATAGGTTGTTGGGTATCAAGTAAGTGGTGTTTATCACGCTAGCTAGATTCACAACGATGCTAGGGTTTCGTATTATTTCATGATTAATCAGACTACTATGATTAATAATATGCCATCATTGGGCTAAGACGATTAGGGTAATGAGTGTATAACTCAATTCTTATGGAGTTGTCAGGAGTGGATGTGTGGATTCTTGCACTAAGCTTGCTGCGAGTAAATCACTGACTTGTTGTAATAAGTTTAGTCGTGAGGGAGCTTCAACCGGATAGCGTTGCGTATAAAGAAAGAGTAAGCCTAAGGTATTACCTTCCAGAACAATAGGGACTAGGTAATGACCGTGAGTTTTCATGTCATCAGAAACAGCTTCATAATGTAAGTCACAGAAGCATTCGTTAGCGATCTTTAATTTTTGCGAGGTCACTGTCTCACCAAACAGACCTGCACCCATGGCAAGCTCTTGTTCATGGTGCATAAAGTCATCGCTGAATTCACCTTGTAGTACCCAGAGTTGTAATTGATCTTTATCGGGTTCTTTGAGGTAAATGCCGCCTTTTATCATGCCGTTGATTTGTCGACCTAGACCTTTTAAATGCATTAAACAATCCAGAGCTAGAGTAAAGCGAATTTTCAACGGCAAAGCTTGTTGCAAAATACTCACTATCTCTAAATAGACGGCGTTGTCTGCATTTTCTAAGAGTAGTGATTGTTCTTTGAGGACGGCAGCGGTGATGTCTTGTTGAACTTGCAAGCAGCCTATAAATTCATTTTTAGGGCTATGTAGGGGAGTGATGTCAATTTCTACCCAATATTCTGCTGGTTCACCCGAATCTGATAGCTGCTTATGATATAAGTTTAGTAAACGACCATTCCATGCTTGGCCTTGTTGAAGACTTTGCTGCATCTCGGCTAATTTGTTTGCATCGGTATAAGGTGAGCTCATAATCTCAGGCAATTGCCCGATCAATTGCTCTTGTTGCCAGCCACTAAAATGAGCTAAGGTGCTATTGATGGTGGTAATGTAACCGGTCGCATCGGTGATCATCAGCATATCGGTATTAGTATTGAGTAGATGCTGTAATACTAATTGATTCGCTTCATTTTTCTTAGCTTGCGTTGCGTCACGACGAATAGCAATATATTGTTTAGGTCTGCCATCAGGCCCATACATTCTAATCAGGGTATTATCAACCCAATAAATACGTCCTTGTTTGGTGCTATCGCAAACGTCTCCTTTCCAAGCTTCGCCTTGATTAAGAGTGCGCCAGACTGGGCGCATGAATTTAGGATCTTGGTAATTAAGGTTAATGATATTGTGTTCTTGTTGCAGCAGTTCTCGTTCGTTATATCCCGTTATTTCACAAAACCAGGCATTAGCGTAAATAATTCTACCTGATAAATCAGATAAGCTAATCGGCGCATAATCGTCTAGTGCTTCAAATAGCTGCTGGTTTTCATGAATTTTTTCATCAAAGTGCGTTTGTAGTTGAGAGACTTCTAGGCGTAAAGGTTTTAATAACAAGAAATGAATGAGTGGCGTTAATACTAAGCAGATTAATAAAGTGCTGAGTAAAATGCTTTGCGTTGTGGTTAATGCCATAGCCCATTGCTGCTGTGCTAAGAATAACGCAGCTATAACTAGGGTATTAATTGACACAATAACAGCACTGATAGTGACGAAGCCGTATAAAAAAGATTGTTTGAAAGGCGGTTTGACTGGAGCGGTCGTCATAATCTAGGAGATAGTATTAAGAGCACAAAGGACACATGACTATTATCTCATGAGGTAATTTGAGAGATAAGTATAGACGCAAGAGGTTATCAAATCACAATAATTGCTTTTGATTATACTTAGCTTATAGGCTTTGTTCTAGATTTCTTTGGA
>QVQF01000207.1 GCA_003584895.1 Methylococcales bacterium | reverse complement strand
AAAAAAGCGGAAAGAATCAACATAAGTATAAGTATGCCAAAAAGCATACTAAGGGGCATATCGTTCAAAGCGAATGTACTCTTGGGTAGTGAAGATAGCTCTAGTGTCTATGATGAGAATTTTTTGTCAAGTCTGAATGTGAATTAGAGCCAAGATAAACATAAAAGGCGAAAGATTTTAATCATTAGTTTTGTAGACAAGATCTTTCACCTTGAATTTTAATTATATAAATAATATCGTTATGCAAGCTTCGCTTTCAGAAAAGTGATGAGCTCCACCAATGGGATCTCTTCATTTTCTTGTGAAGTTCTACCTTTGTATTCAATGGTTCCAGCATCTAAGCCACGATCACCTAGAATAATGCAATGAGGGATGCCGATCAATTCCATATCAGAAAACATAAAACCCGCACGGACTTTTCTATCGTCAAATAAGACTTCAATACCTGCGGCTTGCAAATCTTGATAAAGCTGTTCTGCGGCAACTTTTAAGCGCTCAGATTTGTGCATGTTCATAGGGCAAAGCGCGACTTGAAAAGGCGCTAAATTGGCAGGCCAAATAATACCTTTCGCATCATGGTTTTGTTCAATAGCCGCAGCAACGACCCGCGAAATCCCAATGCCATAACAACCCATCAGCATAATTTGATTTTTACCGCCTTCATTGATGACACCCGCTTTCATGGCAGCACTGTATTTAGAGCCTAACTGAAAGATATGACCGACTTCTATGCCTCTAGCTAAGGTAATTTCGCCCTTGCCATCAGGACTAGGATCGCCTTCAACAACCGTTCTTAGGTCAGCAATAAGCTCAGGCAGTGGGCAATCACGTTCCCAGTTGACGCCTTGATAATGCTTGCCGTCACTATTAGCGCCACAAACAAAATCAGACATTAACATGACGCTACGGTCGGCAATAATCGGTATCGTTAGACCTATTGGCCCTATAGAACCAGGTTTACACTGACAAGCCGCCAAAATATCATCTTCGCTAGCAAATTCTAAGGGAGAAGCTACACCCGCTATTTTTTCTGCCTTAATTTTATTAAGCTCATGATTGCCTCTTAATAATAACGCCACTACGCCCTGCTCTTCGCCTTTAACAATCAGGGTTTTAAGACACAGGGTTGCGGGTATAGCTAAGAATTGACTCAGCTCTTCGATACTATGTTGATTGGGTGTATCAATTAGCGTTAGCTCAGTGCTTGCAGCATTACGAGTACCAGCAGGCATGATGGCTTCAGCTTTTTCGACATTGGCGGCATAATCGCTGCTAGTTGAAAAGGCTATCGCATCTTCACCAGAATCGGCTAATACATGAAACTCATGAGATATAGCACCGCCTATCGAACCGGAGTCTGCAATCACGGCGCGAAATTTTAAACCCAGTTGATTGAAAATATTGGTATAAGCCTGATACATAATATCGTAACTGGCTTGTAAAGATTCTTGATCCAAATGAAAAGAATAGGCATCTTTCATGATAAATTCACGTGAACGCATGACACCGAAGCGCGGACGAATTTCATCACGGAATTTAGTCTGTATCTGATAATAAGTAATGGGTAGTTGTTTGTAGCTTTTGATTTCATTACGCGCTAAATCAGTAATGATTTCTTCATGTGTGGGGCCTAAGCAAAACTCACGATCATGTCGATCTTTTAAGCGCGCTAATTCTGGGCCATATTGCTCCCAACGTCCGGTTTCTTGCCAGAGTTCCGCAGGTTGCAGCGCAGGCATTAAGACTTCTAAGGCGCCGGCTTTTTCCATTTCATCACGAGTAATTTTTTCAACTTTACGTAATACGCGTAATCCTAACGGTAGCCAACTATAAAGGCCTGCGGCAAGTTTACGGATAAGACCGGCACGTATCATTAATTGATGGCTGGCGATTTCAGCATCGGCAGGTGTTTCTTTTACGGTATTAAGAGGAAATTGACTGGTGCGCATGAGGATGTTGTAAAGAGATTTAAAAAAAGGGATATTTTACAGCTTTTTAAGGTCTTTTGCCTTAAAGTTCGAGGTCTATCAACTTAAAACAGGGCAGTGTGAATAATGTAATTCGGTGTAGGTCGAGTTAGCGACAGCGTAACCCACCTTTTTGCCGTAGTGTGTCATGTTTCGGCTAGCGCCTAACCCGCCCTACGTAAGCATTAAGTTAGGTAGGGTGGATTTAAGTAATAATTCTATGTCTTGGTGATTAGGTATTCCAGTCCTTGCGCCTACTTTTGTACAACACAAAGCGCCTGCAGCACTGGCATAGCGCAAAATATCAAACCAACTCATGTTCGTGCATAAAGCGGCAGCGAAGGCACCGTGAAAAGCATCGCCGGCACCCGTGCTATCGACACAGTTAACTGGAAAGGCTGATAACGCACCTTGTTCTTGGCTATGCTTCCAAATTAAGCCCTTTTCACCTAGCGTTATCACCACGGTAGGCGAAGCCTCTCCTAAACGCTGCAAGGCTATTTCGATAGTGCCAGCATATTGAATTGCAAACTTTTCTGAGCATACTAAATAATTAACTTTGTGCATCAGAGCTAAGGTACCATCATGCAAAGAGCCTGCATCTAGTACGCTGATGATAGACTTGTGTTGACTACTCTTTAACAATGCAGATGATAATTGGGGCTCGTGGCCATCGAACAAAACAACTTTAGCTGTGATAGCCGAGAAATCAATTGCGTCTATTGGAAGTGCCTTTGTTTCGCCTTTGTAATTGATTAAAGCCCGCTGTCCATCAGGCTTAACTAAGACAGTAGATAAGGGCGTTGGTGAATTACCCCTTATAATTAAATCGCTATAAACACCAGTGTCGAGCAATTCTCGATAATGGTGCTCACCATAAATATCTAAACCCAGGTAACCCGCATAAGCGGCTTTAAATCCTAGTTTGGCGACGGTTACCGCAGCATTAGCAGCAGGCCCTCCTCCCATACCAATAAATCCCGATGCAGATATTTTTTCATCAGCCATCGGATGATGGTCTATTGAGAATACTAGATCATACGAGGCGTGACCTACACAAAGTACGTCAATGTTCATTGTTTATTTGAGATGCAATAACTTAGTATTTACGAGCTTAAGCCCTTTAATAAATCATTTTTAATATCTGTTATAGACTCCAATCCTACCGATATTCTTACTAAACCGTCTTTAATACCTGCTATTGCTCTTGCTTCTGGCGTTAATCGACCATGGGTAGTCGTCGCTGGATGAGTAATAGTCGTTTTAACATCGCCCAGATTTGCGGTAATTGAAATCATTTGAGTAGCGTCTATCACTTTCCAAGCCTGTTCCTTACCTCCCACTAATTCAAAGCTAACGATGCCGCCGAAATGGCTTTGTTGACGTTTGGCTAATTCATGTTGCGCATGTGAAGGCAATCCAGGGTAATGAACTTTAGCAACGCTAGGTTGTTGCTCTAGCCATAGCGCTAACTCAAAGGCATTATCACAATGCGCTTTCATCCTAACCGCCAAGGTTTCTAAGCCTGATAAAAACACCCAAGCATTAAAAGGACTCATCGTTGCACCACCCGTGCGCAAATAGGGGTAAATAAATTTTTCTATGATTTCATCACTGGCGATAACAGCACCGCCTACACAACGGCCTTGGCCGTCTATATATTTAGTCGCCGAATGGATAACGATATCGGCACCTAATTCAAAGGGTCTTTGCAATACCGGCGTACAAAAGCAATTATCTACAATGAGTAAGCAATCATGAGCATGAGCAATATCCGCCAACAGCGAAATATCGGCAATTTCAGTTAATGGATTTGAAGGTGTCTCTAGGAATAAAAACCTAGTATTCGGTTTAATGGCCGCTTCCCAAGCCGCAGCATCGATTAAATCGACAAAGTCAGTTTCAATACCAAACTTACTGAAATAGTTTTGAAACATGATGACGGTGTTACCAAACACACTACGCGAACAAACGATATGATCGCCTGTTTTAAGCAAGCCCATACCTACAGCCATAATTGCAGCCATACCTGAGGCAAACGCTAAACAGCGTTCGCCTTTCTCCATCAATGCCAACCTTTCTTGAAAGGCATTAACGGTAGGATTAGTAAATCGAGAGTATATATTGCCAGGCTTTTGCCCCGTAAAACGTAGCGAGGCTTCTTCCGCACTTTTGAAGACATAACTAGATGTCGTAAAAATGGGCATGCTGTGCTCATCTTCATGAGTACGCTTATGCCCTGCTCTTATTGCTTGAGTTTCTAGGGAGTAGTCGTTCCAGTTTATGTCTGACATGGCTTAGATGTATGTTAGTAAAGAAGGTTGTCTGTAAGTTTGTAACTACAGAGACATCAAATCCTTAGATGTCTCTGTAGAGATTTATTATCGATAAAATATCTTAGAAAACTAATCGTTATTTTGCATTTCGATGATAAAACTTTCTGAATTTCTTTCTGTTTGAGCACCGTCGTTTCTTAAGGCTTCAGTACGCTCTAAGTAAGCATCGTCAATGTCACCAGTAATATATTCTTTGCTAAAACAAGAGGTATCAAAATGCTCGATGGTTTGATTACCTTTACGTACCGCATCAATGAGATCATTTAAATCTTGATAAATGACTTTATCAGCACCAATAGCCACACAGACTTCTTCTTCAGTGCGATTATGAGCGATTAGCTCATGTGCCGCCGGCATATCTATTCCATACACATTAGGATATCTGACTGGCGGCGCAGCAGAAGCAAAGTACACTTTCTTAGCGCCGGCATCACGTGCCATTTGAATGATCTGTTCAGAAGTTGTACCTCTAACGATAGAGTCATCGACTAATAAAACATTTTTTCCATCAAATTCAAGACCAATAGCATTTAATTTTTGCTTAACTGATTTCTCGCGCATTTTTTGGCCAGGCATGATAAAGGTTCTACCGATGTAACGGTTTTTAATGAAGCCTTCACGATACTTAACACCCAGTATATTTGCCATCTGCAAAGCAGCTGTTCTGCTAGTATCAGGTATAGGAATAACTACATCAATATCATGATCTAGCCACTCTCGCTGTACCTTTTTAGCTAATTTCTCACCCATACGTAAACGTGCTTTATAGACTGATATACGATCAATAATTGAATCAGGTCTGGCAAAATAAACATATTCAAAAATACAGGGGCAATGATCTGTACTTTCAGCGCATTGTTGAGTATG
>QVQF01000182.1 GCA_003584895.1 Methylococcales bacterium | reverse complement strand
ATCTAAACTTAGCAATAAGCCAAAGGTCATATAATCGTATATTGAGCTGACTAGACCAAAGGTGATCATAAACTTACGAATGAACTTAATATCCCAGCGCCTAGGTTGCGCGACCATGTTCGCATCGACATTATCAGAAGCAATGGTCATTTCTGGAAAGTCTGTCAGTAAATTAGTTAATAAGATTTGCTTAGGCAACAACGGTAAAAAAGGCAAAAACAAAGAAGCACCGGCCATGCTAAACATATTACCAAAATTAGAACTGGTAGCCATGAACACATACTTTAAGGTATTGGCAAAAGTTGTGCGCCCTTCCCTAACACCTTGCACTAACACGCCTAGGTTTTTTTCCATTAAAACAATTTGCGCAGTTTCTTTAGCTACATCAGCGGCACTATCCACAGAAATACCGACATCGGCAGCATGTAATGCCGAAACATCATTGATGCCATCACCTATATAACCCACTACAAAGCCAGCTTTTTTTAAGGCTAAGATGATGCGTTCTTTTTGATTGGGCTCAATTTCGGCAAATAAATCAACCTCAGCCACTTGATTGACTAAAGCCAAATCACTCATTCCATGAATTTCAGGACCAGTGAGTATTTCATGTTCCGCTAAGCCTAGTTGTTTACTAACAGTGGCAGCCACTAAACGATTATCGCCGGTAATAATTTTTAAGGTAACGCCAAGTTCTTTCAACTGGGAGATGGTCTCTGCGCAATCGGCTTTAGGTGGATCAAAAAACACCAGAAAACCTAAAAAGCACATCTCACACTCATCTGCTTTATCAAGATCATCACGATTAACTAAGCGTTTATAAGCCAAACCTAAGGTACGATAACCTTGTCGACTAAAGTCTTCGTATCGCCTTAGTATTTGGGTACGTGCGATTCCTATAGTGACCGTACTGCCATGACTGGAATCGGCCTCAGTACACAAGGCCAATACATTCGTTAAGGCACCTTTAGTCAACAGCAGCGTTTGTCCATTATCCTCTACTAAAATACTTAAACACTTACGGTAGAAGTCATAAGGAATTTCTGCCAGCTTTTCAGTGCCATCTAAAGCAAAGGTCTTATGTTGCCTAATGGCATTATCGATAGGGTTAGTAAAGCCGGTTTCATAAACTGAATTAAGATAAGCATAGCGGGCCACTGTGTCACTGGCCTCACCATAAATATCTAAAGCACCCTGTAAACGCACCTTGCCTTCGGTTAGCGTGCCGGTTTTATCTGAACACAACACATTCATGCTGCCAAAGTTTTCAATGGAGGCCAGTTGTTTGACTATGACTTTCTGCTCGGCCATACGTTTAGCGCCGTGCGCCAGATTTACGCTAATGATCGCAGGTAATAATTGCGGCGTTAAACCTACCGCCAATGCCAGTGCAAACAAAAAGGAATCTACCACGGGTTTAGCTAGATAGACATTAACGGCAAAAATCAGAATGACCAAGATCAAGGTCACTTCCATTAATAAATAACCAAAGCGTCTAACGCCACGCTCAAACTCCGTTTCTGGAGCTTTAAGTTTGATACGCAAGGATAATTGACCAAACTCCGTTGCCTGACCAGTCGCAATGACTAGCGCCGTTGCCGAACCACTTTGCACATGGGTACCCATCCACAAGGCATTCGTGCGTTGACTTAGAGGCGTATCTTCAGCTATAACCCCTGCTAGCTTTTCTACCGGATAACTCTCACCGGTTAAAATTGCTTCATCGATAAATAAATTATCAGAGGTCACGATCAGGCAATCACCGGGAATGACATCACCTGCCTTAAGCATAATCATATCTCCAGGCACTAAGCACTCACTGGCTAGCTCTTTAATAAGTCCATCACGCAGCACTGAAACCGTAATTTGCACCATAGCCAGTAATTCTTTGACGGCATTAGCCGCCCCCTTTTCTTGCCAAAAGCCCAGACAACCACTAATTAACACAATACTTAAGATTATCGCTGCATCTAAGCGATCATTTAAGAAAAAAGATAAGCCCGTGGCAAACAACAGAATCAGAATAATAGAGTTTTTAAACTGTGCAAAAAACAAGCTGACATTGCTCGTTCCATTTTTGTTATTGAGTCGATTAGGCCCATAGCGCTTAAGCCGCAATTCGACTTGCTCTTGGCCTAGTCCTTGAGACGAACTGCTTAGCTGCTCAAAATAATCAGTGACAGACTGACTCCAGAAGGCTTTGCTGCTATCCAGTTTCTTTGCTACGTTATTACTCATATTCACTCCACGGTGGGTTGGTAGTCATGCGTTAGTGATTTAAATCTCTAAGCTAGCGCCATGCCTTTTTAACCAGACACTATGATTGCGGTAATCAGGGCAATATTGAGATACTGCGGCCCAAAACGCAGGTGAATGATTATGATGCAAGAGATGACAAAGCTCATGAACAACCACATAATCGACGATGCTGTCAGGTGCCATCATCAACTTCCAATTAAACTGGATAGCACCAGACAAACTACAACTGCCCCAACGCGATTTATAAGTTTTAATAGTAATGCTAGTAGGCTGAACACCGATAACCGCGGCATAGCGCTGCGTTTTTAGCTTTAAAGCAATAACAGCTTGCTGTTTATACCAGTTAATCAACAATACTTTAATGATAGCAGTACTATCAACGCCTTGATCGCGCACCGAAACGACTAAGCAATCTTGTTCTAACTTAATCATTGGGGTCACTCCTGTGATTATCATTAGTACATACTCAGTCCCTAAATAAGCATAACATTCACCTGTACTAAAAGTCCTCGCAGGCAAGGCCATTATATTCTGTTGATGGCTTAGTTTTTCGTTAATCCAGCGAGTTTTGTTAATGACTAAGGTTTCAATAGCGACTTGACTTAAGCCTTTAGGCACCATGATATAGACCTTGCCTTTTTGTATTTTGATGGCTGAAGTTTTTCTTTTGGAAGATCGAATGATCTCGGCAGTAAAGCCGTTTCCTTGTATGACTTTCATAGGCTCCCTTAGGAATAATTTATTAAAGGTCGCATAAGTTAACGCTTTGAGTGTTGGCATATAGGAAAATTACTATCACTAAATAAGTTAGTTGTGTCAATATTCTGCTTTTAAACTATTAAAAACCTAGACTTAACCATGACCCTTAGAGCTTTTAACAATAAGCGTCCAATTATAGGCGCATCCGTTTATATCGATGAAAGTGCTATCATCATCGGTGACGTCACGCTAGGCGATGATGTCTCTATCTGGCCTACCGCTGTGCTCAGAGCTGATGTGGAACGCATCACTATCGGCGACGGCACTAATGTTCAAGATGGGGCTGTCCTGCATGTTTCACATGCAGGACACTATTCACCTAAAGGCCATCCCTTAAATATCGGTAAGGGCGTAACCATTGGCCATCGAGCCGTCGTACATGCCTGTACTATCGGCGATCATTGCCTAGTCGGCATAGGCGCTATCATTATGGATGATGCCATACTAGATCCTTATGTGATGCTGGGTGCTGGCTCTTTAGTAACACCCGGCAAACACTTGGAGAGCGGTTATTTGTATGTTGGTTCACCTGCCAAAGCCATGAGACATTTAACAGTGAGTGAACAAACCTACTTAGAATATTCCGCTCAACATTATGTGCTATTGAAAAATGAATATTTAAATGCAGGCTCATAACACAGAACCTTAATTCCGCTCCGCATTAAGCAGGTCAATAATCGGCGTGGTTTGGGGACGTACACCACGCCAGATAGTGAACGCTTCTGCTGCTTGTTCAACTAACATACCTAAACCATCTAAACTTTTTAACGCCTTATTTTCTATGCCCCAGCGCACAAAAACAGTAGCTTTATTGCTGTAGGCTAAATCATAGCAACTACCCTGCTTGGCTAACAAATTCTCAGGCAATGGTGGCAGTTGATCGCTTAAACTGCTAGACGTGGCATTAATAATTAAATCAAAAGACTGACCGTTCAAATCCTCAAAGCCAAAAGCACTCACTTTACCTTTCCCCACAAATTCTGAAGCCAACTGTTGCGCTTTAGCGAGAGTGCGATTAGCAATAACTATACTTACAGGAGCTTCCTCTAATAGAGGAAGGATGATGCCACGACTGGCTCCTCCTGCACCCAAGATCAAGATTCGAATACCTGCTAAAGCGATGTCATGATTCTGCTTTAAATCAGTCACTAGCCCTATGCCATCCGTGTTATCACCCAAAATGGAACCATCTTGCTGTAAAGCTAAAGTATTGACGGCTTTTGCAAGTTGAGCCCGCTCCGTTTTACACTCTGCATAAGCCCAAGCCAATTCCTTTAAAGGCACGGTGCAATTTAAACCTTTGCCACCATTTGCAAAGAACGATGTTGCAACATCAGTAAATTGCTCGGCAGGTACTTCTAGTGCGCTGTATTGCAAACACTCGCCAGTTTGTTCGGCAAATAACTGATGTATACGTGGTGATTTACTGTGGGCAATAGGTTGCCCTAATACGGCATAGCGATCTATATCAATCATGCTTGTAACCATTGCGCGACTGATTTAGCGTAATAAGTCAGAATGGCATCACTGCCAGCACGTTTAAAGGCTAACAAAGATTCCAACACCACTTGCTTTTCATCCAACCAACCATTTTGTGCAGCGGCCTTAATCATGGCATATTCACCACTGACCTGATAAGCAAAAGTCGGCACGCCATACTGTTCTTTAACGCGGCGAATTATATCTAAGTAAGGCATACCAGGCTTAACCATAACCATATCTGCGCCTTCTTGTAGATCTAATAGAATTTCACGCAAAGCTTCATCAGAGTTAGCAGGGTCCATTTGATAGCTGTATTTATTACTTTTACCTAAATTAGCGGCAGAACCCACTGCCTCTCTAAACGGGCCATAAAAACTGGACGCATATTTAGCTGAGTAAGCCAATATTAAGGTATGAATATGCTGATGAGCTTCAAGAGCATGTCTTATTGCACCAATACGCCCATCCATCATATCTGAGGGTGCGACTATATCAGCACCGGCTTGCGCATGAGATAAAGCTTGTTTCACCAACACCTCAATGGTTTCATCATTCATTACATAGCCGGCTTGATTAATCAAGCCATCTTGACCATGACTAGTAAAGGGATCTAAAGCAACGTCGGTAATAATACCTAAATCAGGGAATTCTTTTTTTAAGGCTCTGACAGTACATTGCGCTAA
>QVQF01000230.1 GCA_003584895.1 Methylococcales bacterium | reverse complement strand
GATAATGCTTTTCATGTTGGCGCTAATTTATTTGAACATTGGTTTGAGGAAATTACATCAGTCGCACTTACTCAAACAACAGCTAAAGAAATAATTGATCAATGTAATGCAACATCAGAACCTGAAGACATTGAGGAATTTGATGTCAATATAGTTCCCAAAGGATGTCAATTGGCATCGAAAACTGTTCATTAAAAAGCGCTATTTAATGAGGTAATGGACATTCTAACTTTATGGGACTTAATGCTAAGCCTCGGCGAACACTAGCCCCTTTCATATCTGAAACTGCCTTTCGCCATAAACACCCATAATACAAGTCTTACCTCGATAAGAAATATCATTACAATGCTGATGACCATGTAAAAAATAGGCGGGTTGCACCCTATCAATATAATCTAAAAAAGCATCGAAACCTTGGTGATTAACGCTATCCCGTTCATGAATGCCGCGCGGCGAATTATGCGCAATAAAAACATCAACGGCAGGAAAATCGTCTAATAGCGCATGCACCTGTTCTTGAGTGTACATGTGATTGCCGAGTCTTTTATATTGCCAACTGCCGGCAAAACCACCAAGCGTTAAACCGAAATGCTCTACCGTACGCAAATGTAAATCAACGGTAGGCACCGGAAAAGCAGTAGCAACACAATGATTACCACGCACGGCAACAACATGTTCTGGCGCATAAATATCAATCGCTTTTTCTAAGGTGACATCATAGAGATCACCCAAAGAGAGCAATAAATCAATATCCGCATCGGGTTCTATATGACCGATTAAGGAATCATCATCTGCAATGGCAATTATAGATAACATAATCTTACTTAAGCTCAACACGCAAACAGCCACCAGTAATGGCAAAGTGCACCCAACAACCTATCACTGGTTTTTTAGTAATCGTTTCAACCGCTGATTTATACAAGGCTAACTGGCCAGAATATTTCAGAGCATTTTGCTCCCATTCTGCTTGCGACATAGGGTTAGATTTATGATCGACAATTATGTAACCTTGCTCAGTTTCAATTAGTACATCAATCCAACCAGTCGCCATTTGTTGATTAGGTAAGCGATACTCAATCGGATATTCAACATTAATATGCTTGGCACCACATTGCTGGGTAAACTTATTAAAGCGCTCCAAACATAATAAGGCATCATCCACACTAATATGCTGGGTTACTGCATAACGACTCAATACTTTTTCGGCTAATATCCGTGGATCTTCGGGGTGATTAATCACATAAGTGGCAATTAACGCATGAATTGCTTCACCTAAATGCGTCATATCTGGCGTACCTTTTAAACTAATCCTCTCGCCTAAATTAATCACTTCAGCAATTTTTGCCGACTCCAGCGCTGTCTGATAAGACGGTGATATATTTGCGGCTTGTTTAGTCTCTTTTCCACTAGCACCTGAACTTGCTTGAACATTAAACCAATGAGGTGCCACAATTTCCGCACTAACAAAGTTTGGTGCACCATCATGCTGTAGCGCTTTAAAAAGTACTGGGATTTCGCCTTCCACTTCGGACAACTTTACGGTTTTAATCTCTTCAGAATTAGGTAAAGGTAAGGTCCAATCTTCCGCTCCATCTTTTGGCTTTAAGCTATTTAACCATGCTCCGTTCTGATTTTCTAAAGCGATAATTAAACAATCACGAGGACGCGTAAAACTCACATACAATAAGCGTTTAACTTCTTCTTCGGCTCGCTGACTCTCTTTTACACCCGCATCCGAATTTTCAACGGCTTCTTTAAAAGTAATCCCTTTTTCTTGGCTTGCAAAAGGAAACAAACGAAATTCAATATTTCTACCTGATAAAGGCCGAGTAATATCAAAACCCTGAGCATTCTCTCTTACCATTACCCCCCAGAGATTATTTCTAATCTTACTCTCCAGATCCAAAGCAATTACAATGGGCCATTCCAAGCCTTTTGCGCCATGATGCGTTAATAATTTAACCGCATTGGACTGAACACTTTCTGCCTGATCATCACTTTTGTCTTTGTGTAATTGTTCAAACCAAAACAATAGTCCGATGACTGTCGCTGCAAGTCCTTGGTTTTTACATTGCTGCTCATAGTCTTCTGCAAAAGCTAACATTTGTTCAATATTTAATAAGCGTTGTTTTGCTATATCAGCATTAGCATCCCATCTTAATACGGCCTGATTGATATCTGCGGACAAAATTGCCTGACGCATTAACTCTAGCGGCGTTAAATATTTCAGACGCGCTCTTTGGCTGGCCAAGGCATTTAATATAGGAATATCACTCCCCCACACGGCATTATTTTCTTGCTTAGCTAAAAATTCAAAACGACCTTGCAACCATTCTTCTGGTGATTGACCTTGAGTTAAGCAAATAATCTCCGCAATTGCTAAATCATCTTTACGATCAACTAAAAAGCGAATCGCAGCTAATACTAAAGCAGCTTCTGGCGTTGCCAATAAACCTTTTTGGCTACGACTCATTGGAATATTAAAACTCGAAAAAGCCTTTGCCGTATTTTCTAAATGATCATTAGTACCACTTAATACCGCCACATCCCCATAATGGGCAGCGCGCATTTTACCGGTTGTTTTATCTATAATTTGATAACCAGAGGTAATTAACTCCTTTAGACCTAGTGCTAAAGCGGATGCACGTAGTCCAGCATTTCTACCTTCTAGTTTCCAATGCAAAATAGCCGGCTCCGCATGGGATGCAACATTAGGTCTCGGTTTTAAGGCTACACGCTCTTCAGCTAAAACATGCGCAAGCGTAGGTACAAAAACCGAATTTACATAAGACACTAACTCAGGTCTAGATCGCCAAGAAATATCAAGAATTTCTGTTTTACCGCCGTTATTGTCTAAAGACTTTAAGACAGATCCCATTAAAACCGGATCAGAGCCTCTAAAACCATAAATGGCTTGTTTAACATCTCCTACCCACACTACACGTTTAGCTAACTTAGCTAAACGTAAAAACAAGGCTAACTGTAATGGACTAGTATCTTGGAACTCATCAACCATTAGTAAATCAATTTCATCTTTCAACACAGCTTGTACTGATGTTTGATCTAATAGCTTATATAACAGATGCTCTTGATCGGTAAAATCCATTAAACCGCGTACTTTCTTTTCGTCTTGATACTGTTGTAACGCAGTCACCGTTATATCGAATAACAACTCATAATAGCGTGAGATATCAGTACGTAATTTTGGATGTGCGTCAAAACTAGCCGCTACTAAACGCACAGCATCCGATGCTGGCAAACAGGCCTTTTTTGCTTCTTCTTTTGATAGTTTGACCCATGAAGACCAAGGCAAATCGCGGTCCTTTAAAGAATTTTTTTCACCTTTGATTAAGTCCAAGTAATCTTTAGTTCCTTTTGTTTTATCCTTACCATCAATAATTGCCTTTTCAATAAAAGAAATTGCTGATTCCAAAGCCTTTTCAAACTCTGCATCTAAGTTTTTATCACTCGCTTCAGGCAAGTACTTTAATATTTCTTCTAGACTGCTCTGACCATCCGCTCTAATTTGTTCAATTGGCAAATCATTAGCCCGCACAGCATCTACCAGTTTTTTTACCACGACACTCCATTCATGAGGTCCTTTACCATCTCCAAATAGAACCGCTAAGTCATTTAATTCTTGTACGGTTTCTGAAGTTGATATCGCTTCAAAAGAGCGGTTAAAGAGATGCTTAGACTCAACTTCTTCTATTACTTTGAGATTAGGTGATAAACCCGCTTCAAAGGCGAAGCGATTTAATAACTGCCCACAGACACTATTAACAGTACCTAATAAAGCCAATTCCATTTGATTGGCAATATAGCTATAACCACGCTCGTTTAAACGCTGCCTAACACGCTCACGTAACTCATTAGCGGCTAAATTAGTAAAGGTTGTGCCAATAATACATGAGGGTTTGGCAGCATCTTGTCCAGTTAAAATCTGTTCCAACTCACTGGCTAAACGAAAAGTTTTACCACTCCCTGCACCGGCACTTATAAACGTAATATTTTCCATTATTGCGCGCCTCCAAAACCCATTAGTACTTTAAAATCATTAAAACCATCGTTAGTTTTAGGTATCTCCAAGGCATCCTCACCTGGATTTGAATCAACATCATCAGGCTTTGTGCCAATCACTGTTAACTCAATACGGCCTTGGTCAAATTGCTTCCTACGCCAATCGTAGGTTTTATGCATTTTCTCCCATATAACCCCGTAACTTTCAGCTTCAGCATCATCATTACTTGCCACCCAAGCATTAGGAAAATAATTTGTGTTTTGCGCCAACATAATGCCTTTATCAATCACAAAATAAGCCACCGCAGACCAACTTTTTGTTGTACTTAATTTATGGCGCATATAAGCATAGGTCACTAATTGCACATGTTTATTTTCTTTCAAGCTTTCTCGACGGTATTTAGTACCACCCCACTTAATATCAATAACAGCTTCTGCACCTTCCGCATTTAACACCGTCATATCGATTGAACCTGAGATTTTACCGCCCCAGAAATCAGTTTCTTGTTTAAACTCCATCTGAATATGCATAACGTTAGCCGCACGCAATTGTTTGATTAAGGCATGCAAAGATTTTCTAGTTGTAGCAATAAATTGTTCTTTTTCTGCCATACGACCGCGTTGCAATAAAACAGCACCCTCCTCTGCTAACAACTGTATTATGCGAGCATCAAACCATGCATTAACAGGCACCTCATCAAACTGAGAGTTTTTCACATCACCGCTATGAGCTTTAAAAAAATCCTCATAAAGATGATGCACTAAATTACCCTTTAACGTATTTCCATCACTTAAAGACTGTAAGGTACCGGCTTTTAACGTCGCTTTATATTTTAAAACCCACTGATAAGGGCTATAAAACAAGGCCTCTAAACTAGAATAAGATTCTTCATCTCTTGGTGTTAGATACTCGTTCGAAGGTAATTTCCACCAACGCATTAAAGGCGTCAATGGTTGTAGAGTGACTGGAGTCGTCGTTAATGGCGCTAATACATTTAATTCCAAGCCTTCAATAACTGCGTCTTCTAAATTAATTTCTTGCCAATTTTCTAAACAACTAGACAACTGATCCCATAAAGAATGATGTACTTGATCAGTTTCATGAACTACCAAAATAAAACGTTCTTGTGCCGCTAAAATTGGTTTTAAAGATTGCGCCGCCATTAATTGCAAAGCTTTAT
>QVQF01000233.1 GCA_003584895.1 Methylococcales bacterium | reverse complement strand
TTTTGTTCATAACGATTATCTGCAATTCGCTATTGAGTTAGGCTTAATCGGCCTAGGGCTATTTTTATTGCTGTTGTTTAGAGTGTATGGCCAATTGCTTAGGTTTCGCCACAGGGCAGTGGCTGAACAGCGCGTTGCACTCATCTTAGCGGCCACTGCCATGACTTCCATGTTGGCTCATGCCTTGGTCGATTATCCCTTTTATATCCCCATCCTGCTGGCGACATTTGGCGCTTATTTAGCTATTATTAATCAGCAATTGATTGATATGGGCGCTGCTTATAAAGTATTGCCGAAAATAACTCAGCAAACTGTTTTAGGGTTACGGCCTGCTTTTATCAGTAAAGGCCTGTTATTAGCTTTTATGCTTTGGCTAGGCTTGCCGGCATTTTCGCAGATGGCCAGTCTTTATGGCTTAAATCAACTACAGAGAGCTAATACCCAATCAGGTTTGGCGTGGTATGGCGTTGCGAGAATGCTGCAGCCACGTTCCCCCGTGTATTATTGGAATGAAGGGCAGGTTTGGCAGAATCTGGGGGTTGCTCAGAAAAAATCAGATTTGTTAGAAAAAAGTATTGCCCTGTTTAATAAAGGTATTGAAGTTAATGGTTATGAAGTTAATAATCTATTAGCCAAAATTGCCCTGTATCGTCAGTATGGCTATTTACTTAAACAACCGGCGACCCCTTTGGATATGATGGCTTGGATTAATTTAGCTAAGCTGTTGCAGCCTTTTTCACTGACCGTACAAATGGAAGAAGTGCGCTGCTTGGCTTTTGTGGGTGAACATCAAAAAGCGCGTGAGCAAGCTCAGTTATTATTGACTAAGCGCCCACTATCGAAAACTGTGCAAAATTTATTAGCATCGGTCTCTCATGATTAAACACTCTCATGGCTTTACCTTAATTGAGTTGATTTTAGTCATCGTACTAATGAGTATATTATCAGCCTATATGGCCGCTAAACTTAATTTCGCTAGTTATGATGCGGATGGGTGTGCTGAAACCCTAAAAGCCTCGCTTAGATTAGGGCAAAAGTTGGCAGTTGCTCAGCGTACTTCGGGTACGACAGTAGCACCAAGAGCCCAAGTTAACGTAGTGTTGAGCAATACTTGTGGCATAACGGTAGGCGCGACTACTTATCCGGCTTTGCATGATGTTAGTGTCACCCCTGTGGGCACCGTCAGTTTTGATGGTTTAGGCCAGCCATATTTTGGTGCGTTAATGACAGTTGTTAAAACTTTTGCCATCAATGGCGGGTCTGTGAGTCGTTATGTTTGTTTAGAAGCGGTAACGGGTTATGTGCATGAAGAGAGCGCTAGTTGTGGTTAAGCATCAAACAGGTTTATCGCTGATAGAGTTGATTATCTTTATAGTCATTGTTAGTTTGGCAATGGCCGGTGTTTTTGCGGCGATTAACTTTAATGCACAACATTCTGTAGATCCTGTGGTAAAAAAACAGGCTTTAGCGATCGCTGAGGCTATGTTGGAAGAAATTGAGTTAATGCCGTTTACTTATTGTGACCCTAATGATACTCAAGCTACTACTGCAAGCAGTACGGCAGCTTGTACGACTGGCTATATTGAAGTTATGGGCCCAGACACTATTAGCGGGGCTACAGAGACTCGCTACAGCGCTACGACCCCCTTCGATAATGTAAATGACTATAACGGTTTCAGTATGGCTGCTGGAGCGATTTTAGATATTACGGGCGCTAATTTGGATTTAAGCGGTTACGCCATGAGTGTGACTGTGGTTAATAATGCGCTTAATGGTGTCGGTGTGACTAATGTTTCAACTACCCCCTCGCTCTCTTTATTAATTACTGTCACCGTTACAGGACCTAATAATACTACGGTCAGTTTGCAGGGCTTTCGTAGTCAATATGCTCCCAATTCTATTAGCTAATGCTGATTCTTAGACTTAAACAATCAGGCTTTACGCTAATTGAAGCGATAGCCGTGATTATTATCACGGCTATCTTAGGTGCTTTAGCGTCTAGTTTTTCTCTACCCATAAAAGCTTATTTTGCCGCAACAGCGCGGGCCGATTTAACCGATGTGGCAGATACGGCTATGCGGCGCATGGCGCGTGAATTACATGCCGCTTTACCTAATAGTGTGCGCGTTAGCGGTAGTTATATAGAATTTTTACCGACGATTACTGGCGGGCGATATCGGGCTAGTGCCGCAGTCTCTGGCTCAGCGATATGTGGAGGAATTTTGGCTCAAGATGTCTTGGATTTTACCAGTACAGATACCTGCTTTGAAGTTATTGGTGGGCTTTCTGCATCGACGACTTTTCCAGTCGTCAATAATGAATTGGTCGTCTACAATAATGATCCTAGTTATGTTTATAACGGAACTAATGTAGCGACGATTGCCTCCGGTACAGCGACCAATTTCGTTAAATTTAATACCAAGCAGTTTCCAATGCCATCGCCTAGTCAACGCTTTCAGATTATTGATAAGCCTGTGTCCTTTGTCTGTGATGATTCTACATTGTGGCGTTATACGGGTTATGCACGACAGTCAGCACAGCCTGTTAGTCTTGCTACTTTAAATGGCTTAGCTGGCAGAACATTTTCGCGATTGGCGACAGGTATTGACTGTACTAATAGTAGGTTTTCTTATGCGTCAGGAGGTACTGGTCGTGCCGATTTGATTGTAATGAAGCTTAGTTTGACGAGTGGCGGTAATAGCGTCACTCTTTTGCATCAGGTGCATGTCCAAAATGTACCCTAGACCTAAACAAACAGGCTTTAGCTTGATCATGGCTATCTTCTTGATCGTGGTCTTAGGCGGCATCGCGGCTTTTATTGGCCGAGTAACGAGTATGCAGCTTCAAAGTAGCAGTTTGGATCAAGGCGGCTCTTCGGCTTATCAAGCAGCACGAGCAGGGATTGAATGGGGTGTTTATCAGGCGCTAATAAACACATCCTGTGCTACTGGTCCAGTCTCATTTTCACCTGGAGCTGGCTTAGCAAAGTTTACAGTGTCGGTTATTTGTACTAAAAGTAATACTAATGAAGTTGGATATCCTTATATATACACCTTAACAGCGACATCCTGTAATCAACCACTGGCTGGCGCATGTCCTAATGCTGGCGCGGTGGGTACTTTGACTTATATTGAGCGACAACTGACGGTTATCTTAACGGGTAACTAGGTAAGCGGAATGGTTTGTTAGGTGTGGACTATCCGGCTGCAGGTGCTAAAAGTGCCCATAAAGGTGCTGGCAGTCTCAATATTGGCTGGCGCTATAGCCGCAAGCTATTTCGTTTCTTAATACCTTAATTTTCCTTTGCCATTCAGGTAGTGCGTATTGCCTTGGCGTTACGCTGTGTCAGCAGCGCCATGCTGCGTAGCGTAATACCTACGTTGTGATTGCTAATACCTATGCTGAAGTTATCCCAACGTATATTAAATAGTAGATTTGTTCATCAAAAGCCAAGCAGTTACTCATTTTTCCTGTAAAGCGAAGGAGTAAAACCATATACCCTAGTATTTAGTGTGCATTATTATTTAAAGCTCATGTACAATGAGAGTAAGAGTTAGCTGACATATATATTGTTTTATTTCAATGGCTTTGTTAGATTGTTATCATTATATGGGCTATAGCGACTAGCGCATAATTCTTGTTAATGCTGATGTGATAATAATCACGCTTAATGTATGTTTAGCGAATGAAAGGGTTTTGGATTAACGATGCAATTACTGAGAAAATTCTTTAAAAGAAAGAGCGTCAGCAAAGGCATAGTGGCGATTAGTTTTATCAATAAGGATATGACTATTGCTATCTCTAACTTTATAGAAAACCAGCAGTTATTATTAATACATTGTGAATTTATCGAGGCTATCAGTCCTGAAAGTTTAAATAGTCAATTTAGCGAGTTAGTGGCGCGTTTTGGACTTGCTGAATATGAGTGTCATTTAGTTTTGACGGGTGAGCATTATCGCCGTGTGAATGTTGAGGCACCTGCGGTGGCTGAACACGAAATCACTGAGGCTTTACGTTGGAAAGTTAATGAGCTCATTGATTTTCCGATTGAGAAGGCGGTCATTGATTATTATAAAGTGCCTATGCCTATGCGAGCCAATAGCAGTAATATGCTGGAAGTGATCGCAAGTCCTATAGACGTGCTTAAAGGATATGTTAAGCAGTGTACTGATCTTGGTCTAGAGCCTAGTATTATTGATATCCAAGAAACGACCTTACGTAATTTAGCGGTGCATACGCCCGAAAATGAACATGGTATTGCGATGTTATATTTAACTGCATTTTCAGCGATGTTATTAATACAAAAAAGCGGCACGCTTTATGTATCACGAAAAATTGACGTAGGTTATCAACAGTTAGGTTTAGAGGACGCTTTTTCTAATGATTGCCCTACTGTCAATGTGCATCGTAAATTAGCCTTGGAAATACAGCGCTCATTAGATTATGTGGAGAGTTATTACAAAATTGCCGCTATTTCAGTGCTAGGTATCATTCCGTTGGCTGAGCATTCCCAGAATTTATTAGATAGTTTAGATCAGAATTTAGGGGTTGCCGCTCGTATGTTCGATATTACACAGATGATAGCTTGCGATATCGCTTTGGATGAGCGGACTCAATCTTTTTGTGCGCCAGTGCTGGGCGCCACCTTACGTTATGTGATAGAAAAAGCATGATACAACAGGTTAATTTATATCAAGATAGCATTAAAGATCAGCCGTATCGGTCTGATTTTAATAGGTATCTCGGTGGATTATTAGTTTTTGCCCTGTTGTTAATGAGTGTTAGTGCTTATGTCTTATGGAATAATCACATATTGGAGGCTCAAATTCAGCAGAGCCAGAATAATCTGCAAAGTGAGTTAGGACAAGTGGCTCTCATGACCGCTAAAATCCCTAAACAAGACATTAATAGTCAGTTGGCAGCTGAAGTGACTTCATTGAAAAGCCAATTAGATGAGTTGACTCAAGTGATGCAGTTATTGTCGGCTAAAAGTACGATGCAATCACCGGGATTCTCTGGTTATTTACAGGCCTTATCTAATCAGGTAGTTTCTGAAGTCTGGCTGAATTCTTTGTATATAGATGAACAGCTGCAGGTCATTAATCTAGAGGGTAGTACTTTTCAGCCAGATAAAATCCCTTATTTTTTGCAGCAACTGCAAAAAGAGCTGATATTTAATGGCCACACTTTTGCTAAGTTGGTGATGGAAAAGTCAGAGGATATTCCAGAGCAGATGGATTTTAAGTTGAGTACGCTTATGGATGTAGACGGTAAAAAAGACCATGTTAAATAAGCTCCAAGAAAAATTTGAAGAGCGCACGCCACGAGAAAGAATGATTGGTGTAGCCTTGATAGCGCTGTTGTTGTGGATGGCGTGGGACAGTTTTTTTTATCAAGCAGCGCAGCAGAAACAACACACATTGCAGCAAGAGTTGACTCGCCTTGATCAGCAAGTTGTTGAGAAAAAACTAGCAGTGCTTATGCTTGAAAAAGGACCGCATTTAGATCCTAATTTGAGCAATCAAAATCTGTTAGTTGAGTTGCAGGCTGAACATAGTCATTTACAAGCGCAAATGATGG
>QVQF01000063.1 GCA_003584895.1 Methylococcales bacterium | reverse complement strand
TTTGGATACTTTCTTTTGGCGGAGCAAAAGAAAGTATCTCGCCCTCGGGTGCGAATACCCGATTAACACATCGTCGCGATAGCGACCTCATTATTCACTTGTTTAAAGCGCTGAATGGCTACGAAATATCAGCAAATAGAACACATTTAAATTCTAAGCAAAAAACTGCTGCATAACCCGAATCATATAACTATGATCCAAAACGCCCGCGCTTTCTCTAATACTATGCATCGCCCAAAGAGGACTACCCACATCCAGCGAACGAATACCTAAACGTGCCGAGGTAATAGGTCCAATAGTGCTACCGCATGCCAAATCGCTACGATGAGCATAAGTTTGATAAGGCACCTCTGCTTGCTCACACCAATCCATAAACTGCGCCTGTGAAATACTTTCAGTACTGTAACGCTGATTAGCATTGACCTTAATAACAGGACCTTTATTGATCATCACTTTATGATCCGGCTCATACGCCCAAGGAAAATTAGGTTGATAAGCATGAGCCATATCGGCACTAATTAGAAAGCTTTGCGCTAAAACCCTAGAATAACCCTCTCGTGACTCCTCTACGCTTAAGCTAATCCGTTGCAAGATTTCCCCCAGAAAACTACCATCAGCGCCTTTACAGCTAGTACTGCCGATTTCTTCATGATCAAAAAAAGCACATACCACCGTGTTATCGCCATTCAATACCGAATCGGTCAACAACGCTTGAAGAGCCGCATGACAAGAGGCCAAATTATCTAACTGGCTATCGGCATAAAACTCATTATTAGCACCCCAGAACGCGCCTTTCTGTGTATCAGATACCGCCAAATCCCATGACAAGATTCGCTCTGCTGGACAAGCCGATTGCTGCTGCAATAGTTCGGAGAAATAAGCTTGAGGTAATGATTCTTCAGCCCAAGTCGACAAAATTAACGGCAATTCATTTTGCTTATGCAACTTTAAACCGTCTTCATTAACCATACGGTTCATGTGTATAGCTAAATTTGGCAAGCGTAATAATGGCCTATCAAAGTTAACTAATTGACTGACGATATTCGCGTTATCATCTTTATAAGTGACTCGGCCCGCAAGACCTAAATCTCTATCGGTAAAAGTCGCCAGTATTGGCCCACCATAGATTTCAACGCCTAAGCGTAATAAGCCATCCGTGGCGTTAGCCGCATTCGGCTTTATTCTTAATCCTGGAGAATCCGTATGTGCACCGATAATCTTAAAACCAGTTTCCAGCAACGGCTTTAGACCCATGACAAACATGATGATAGAAGAATCATCACGAATCACATAATAACGCCCCTGAGCTTTTAACTGCCACGGCGCGGTTTCTTCTAGCTTTACAAATTGAAAAGCCAGCAGTTGGCTTTCGATGCTAGCGACCGCATGCCAAGGACTAGGACTGGCATCAATAAAATCCAGTAAGTTTTGTACTTGTTGCTGAGCATTGATCATGTTGCTTTTAAATCCAATGAGGCAGAATTAATACAATAACGTAAGCCCGTAGGCTGAGGACCATCTTCAAAGACATGACCTAAATGCGCGTCACAGACTTTACAGGTGACTTCAACTCGGCGTTGACCATGACTATTATCAACATGTTCTGCGACACTGCCTTCCGGCAATTCTGCCCAAAAACTGGGCCAGCCAGAACCTGAATCATATTTAGTTTGCGAATCAAATAACGGACTATCACAGCAAATACAATGATAAATTCCGGCTTCTTTACAATCAGCATATTTTCCAGTAAAGGGTGGTTCTGTGCCTTTTAAGCGGCAAATATTAAATTGTTCGGGCGTTAATTTCTCAGCCCACGACTCATCATTATTCTGTTCTTGCGTAGTCATAAGCTTAGCTCCTAGTTAAAGGGCGCATTGTACGCGATCGCTTCAAAGTCAGCCATCTGCAAACAGTATTTTAGTTAAGCCTGTGCTATGCTAACTGCCATCTAAAAACAACCTTATCAATGTATGCAAATATATCTAGTGGGCGGTGCCGTTCGGGACACGCTACTCAATTACCCTGTACTTGAAAAAGATTGGGTTGTGGTCGGCCAAACCCCTGAAGCCATGCTAAAACAAGGTTATCGTTTAGTAGGCAAAGACTTCCCGGTATTTTTGCATCCAAAAACAAAAGATGAATATGCACTCGCTAGAACAGAGCGCAAAAGTGCACCCGGCTATAAAGGTTTTATAGTTCATGCCTCGCCCGATATTAGCTTAGAACAAGACTTAATCCGCCGTGATTTAACCATCAATGCCATGGCCATGAATAGCGATGGACAGCTCATCGATCCCTATGGTGGCCAACAAGATTTGCAAAACCGAGTATTTCGGCATATTTCACCCGCCTTTGCAGAAGATCCAGTACGCATCTTAAGAGTCGCACGTTTTGCTGCACGCTATCAACACCTAGGCTTTACGCTGGCAGCAGAAACGCTGGCCTTAATGCAGTCTATGGTCAACAACGGCGAAGTCGATCACTTAGTGCCTGAGCGCGTTTGGGCAGAATTATTTAAAGCTCTAAACGAAAAAACACCCTCAGCCTTCTTTTACATCTTAAAAGACTGTCATGCTTTAAAAAAGATATTCCCCGAACTCGACAACTTGTTTGGCGTTCCACAACCTGCACAACATCATCCAGAAATTGATACCGGCATCCATAGCCTCATGTGCTTAGAACAAGCGGCGCTATTATCGCCTAGCCCAGAAGTTCGTTTTGCTGCCTTGGTACATGACTTAGGTAAAGGCATTACCCCAAAAGAACATTGGCCCAGTCACCACGGCCATGAGAAAAAAGGCCTGCCTTTATTAAGGCAGCTTTGTAACCGTTTACGCGTACCGAATAGTTTTAAAGCCTTGGCAATGCACGTTATGGAATACCATACTCATAGCCATAAAGTATTTGAATTACGCCCTGACACCTTAACTGATGTTTTAAGTACCTTAGGCGCTTTTAAAGACAACTCTAGCTTATCGTGGTTTTTATTAGCTTGCGAAGCAGATGCTAAAGGACGCACCGGCTTTGAACAGCGTGCCTATCCTCAAGCCCAGTTAATAACTCATGCCGCCCAAGCGGGGATAGATGTGGATTGCTCAACAGCCTTAGACGGGACACTTAAAGGCTCGGACATAGGCAAAGCCATACGCCACTTACGGATACAGGCAGTTACTGAGGCGATTAAGGCTTACAAAGCCAATATCTAATAACAGTAGATACCCGCTTAATAAAGCTCTCGTAAATAAATAAAGTTTTTGTTGCCAGTATAAATGCCGAAGGTGGCGTTTGCAGAGGGTCCGGCATTGCCTAAGCCTGTCCAGTTATATTGAAGATAACTGGGGACATTGGTAGCTGTAATACCCATAATTCCCGTATGGCCTGAACTAGGTGCTTGAAAATTTAAATTAAAATTACCTGTGCTCGGTGGCTGGCTAAATCTATTAGCAGTAATATCATTGACTGTACCTATTGATCCACTATGGACTAAAGTCCCTATATCATAAACATACAAGTTTGTAAGCGTATTAGTAGCATCAGCAGGATTCGGCTTAGCGCCGTTTAATCCTAGACCAGTCGTACAAGCATCATCCGTATTAGTAACCCAAGCAGTGCCATTCCAATATTGAGCCGTCATCGGCATGGCCAAATCCAGTAATTCAGAACCTGAGGCATTTTGTAGGGCAATACGTCCAGAATAAAACGGCATCCCAGTAGCAATAGTTGTGGCAGCACCATTTAGTAGCGTAACGCCATCGGCATCCACAGGTATAGCGGTTACATTTAGCTTGGTTGGCAATGTCGAAGTAGTCGGCAGACTTACTTGATGCTTAGCCATTACTGTAGCACTACCGTTAACCCAAGTACCAGAAGGTACAGTAGCACTGGCAGCAAGATTAGCTCCAATAGGTTGTGAAGGTGACCAACTACTAGCAGCAAAGCCATAGCCTGGCGAACCTGAAGTAGCAGGATAAGCCCCCCAAGTCGTTAACGGCAATCGAGCCCAACTACCGGCATAGTTATTAGTTGGACCGCCACTACTATTTAAAGCACTCAGCGTAAAGCCTGTCTTAAAACCATCCTGACCAAAATAAGTAAACACACCGCAACCAGGCGTTGCAGCGCTGGGGGTTAATACAAAATGATCAGGGATAAACCGTCCAAAGCTAATGGCTGATTGATTACCTATAGAGCAACCATATTTATTGCCAGAAAGACTAACGGCCAAATTGGCATCCGCACCAATAGACGAAATACAATCATTAGGCTGATCTATAGACGTAAAACTATCATCACGAAAAGCGCCTGCGCTAGCGGACACATAGCCTACGTCACTGTAACTCATAGTAGTCGTGCTATTAGCTAGCACCGCAGTCGGGGTTAATACGGTATTATCAGGTTTAAAAGAGGTTAATGACCCTAATGCACCAGTCGCTTGTACCGTCAACTTGCTAGTATCAACGGATAAAACACCGGCATAAGTATCCGTTGCTGACGTTGACGTAGTTGCACTAGTAGTAAAATTATTACCGGCTTTGATCGTCGGTGTAGCGCTCACTGATAGACTTGCAGCATTAGCACTAGTTGCCATAGTCACCGCACCCGGCCTTACCGAAAAAGCATCGACAGAACAGCTAACAATAGCCGGAGATTGATTATTATCAGTCACCCGACAAAGTAAATTCGAATAAGCCTGATTAACCGTCATTGTATTTGTAGTAGTTCGACCAGGATTAGTCGTATTATAAGGCGCAAAGACTGCTGAGATAGCGGATACCCTTGACGTACGCGATGCGCAAGCCGTAGCTCCATTACCATCTACCAAATCTACGGTAACAGTCTTGGGAGTATTACTGCCACTAGGCACATAGTTAATATTTTGCACACCTGAGGTATCCGAGGCAACCACATCAACGTTAAAACTTGTTCCTACCAATTTGGTATATAGCTTAGCTGTGCTAGTACTATAAGGCGTAATGCTAGTCTCAAGACAACCAAATTGGCCAGTACAAGATGCTAAACTAGTAGTCGATACATTTCCTGCAATCTGCCCATCAGTGACATTAATCGAAACACTACCCGCATTAAGATCAGTCAATCCAAAGACCGCTTGATATTCACCATTAAATAAATAAGTCGCAATGCCGTCATTAGCCGTACCATTATTAAGCACGCCATAACCACTGATCAGCGTCCAATCACCCTGCCCAGTACTGGTTTTCAAGGTAATGGTAGTCGTATTATTAGGCATGATAATATTGTTGCCGCTGCCATTGTTGCCATCTTTTGCTGTTACAGTCACATTATTGACTTGGCAGACGCTACCAGAACTATTGTTAGTCACCGCATAACTAGAAAGACACGCCGTAGCTGCTTGGAGCATATCACGCTGCACCAAAGCAATCCCACCTTCGTAGTTATAAATACGAAACTCATCAATAACGCCGTTTGCTGAGTTTCCTGTGCCATTTGGCGATGTATCACTTAGGCCATTATCCCCCAAATACAGGGGATACTGTGTGCCACTAGCAGGTAAGACCGTACCCGAACTAGTAAAGCTAGATTCATTCTGTTGCACACCATTCACATACTGTTGCACATACTGTTGCAGACCATTCACATAGATACGCATATGATCACTTTTATCTGCGGCAA
>QVQF01000130.1 GCA_003584895.1 Methylococcales bacterium | reverse complement strand
GATTTTATTTTAGAAGGCGGAAGTATCGACAGTGATGGCATCGATACATCTTAACGACCAAGCAATGTTTATTAAGTCCCAATAGAAATCACGGATTAACACAAGCAGAAATTGAACAACAACTGCTACAGCACTTAGGTGTAAAGCGGGTGTTTTGGTTAGATCAAGATAGTCAGTCCGGTGATGAGGCTGATTCTCACATTGATACCTTGGCGCGTTTTTGCTCTGCCAACACCATTGCTTATACCAGTTGCAAAGATAGTAACGATCTGCAATACACCAGCTTAAAGTATATGGAGCGACAGTTGCAGGAGCTTAGAACTCATGCTAACGAACCTTATCATTTAGTACCATTACCCTTGCCAAAACCAATCTTTGACGAAGATGGTCAACAATTGCCGGCTAATTACGCTAACTTTTTAATGATTAATCATGCCGTGCTAGTGCCTAGCTATGGTGATGCCATGGATAGTGTCGCCTTGGCTAACTTGGCAGAATGTTTTCCTCAACATGAAATCATTCCTATACCCTGTCTGCCATTAGTGCAGCAATATGGAAGTTTGCATTGCATGGCCATGCAGTTTCCAGAGGGCGAGTTAAATTCGCTGACTGAACTCTAGGGTTCCTAGTAAGAGGCAAGGAATCCACTCTTGTTTTTAAAATGAGAGTGGATTCCTATGACTTATCTGACAGTACAATCAGTGCTACTGGATGACGGATTAACATTGAAAATTGATCTTTATGTCTATTCAGCCAGCCACGTACTTCCACTGTTTTATCAATATAGCTATTAACATCAGGAAATAGCGATAACCCATTTTTATCAATACGTGCTTCAAAGAGATTAGAAAAGCTTAGATAAACAAAGCGTTCACTATTGCGTACAGCAGTCACTTTACCCACTACGCGTGTCCAGCCAGCATGACTGGTATCTGTTAGCTGATTGATAGTTAGGGGTGTATATTCTGGTCTATTCCATATTCCAAGCTTATTTCTTTGAGCTTCATTTTCAGCCGCTTGCAGTTCATCTACATATTGTAAGTTGGGTGGATAAATACTCAATGTTGCTAACCCTGTCTTAACTAACGAGACATTGATATGTTCTTTAGCTTCAGTAAACAAATGCGCCAAGGTTCTGCCGTATTTGTCTGTTTTTTCAACGCCTATTTCCAAGCGAACTTTGGTGTTTTGTAATTTGTTAATCAACCAAGTTTTCGCAGCTTCACCGCCCGCTTCGGTAGGCTTGCCTCTATGTTCGACTTCTGGCGTATTAATGCCCAACAAGCGAATTTTACGACCATCTTCCAACTGTACGGTATCGCCATCATAGATGGTCTTTATGCGATAAAAGCCATAGCCAGGATTGGTATGAATAGCTTGGTCTCTATCTGAGTAATGCTCATTACCTTTACTATCTTTCCATTCAAAAATATCCGCATCTGCACAGGCTGATAAACATAATGATATGAATAGGGCTGCAATTAGCTTAAGGATGTGGTCGTTTATAGAATGCGCTAATCGTTTTTTGTCTTGCATGAGTTCAAGCCTTAATGCTGGAGTAAGTTGGTAACTGGTTCTTCTGAAAGTTATTTTTATCGTAAAAAGATAAGCAATCGTTACATCTATACAAGATTGAGGTATTATTTTGCTGGACCTTGCTTGAAGCCATATTATTTAGGTTGAGAGTTTATATCAAAAACTGATAGCGCATTTTAATGCTTGCACTTACCACCTCACTTATCACTAAAAAACTATTATGAGCTCATTGACATTAGTACCTCGTTTATTAATAAGTCTAGTATTGGTTATTTCAGTTACTGGCTGCGCAGGCGGAAAAAAAATGGAAAGTACTGGTGAATATTTTGATGATATGGCCATTACCACTAAAGTGAAAGCTTATATCTTGGATAATTCTAAGCTTAATCTCATGCAAATTAACGTTGAGACATTCAAAGGTGTTGTGCAACTAAGTGGGTTTGTTGATTCAAACGAAATTGCAGCGAAAGCGGCTGAAGTTGCCAAAACGGTTAAAGGTGTTAAAAAGGTTAATAACAGTCTCGTTGTAAAATAACGATTGCCTATTGTTAGGCCGTTAATTTTTTTGAATTAATGAAGCATCGAAGATGTAGTGCCGTGGCTAAATGGTTTAGCCACGGCTGACATTATTAGTCTTGTTTAGCTTTTTCTTTTCCTTCAGGTTTAATCAAACGGATACCTAATTCTTTCAGTTGTTCATCAGTGACTACCGCAGGAGCGCTCACTAACGGACAAGCTGCCGATTGAGTCTTAGGGAAGGCAATGACGTCACGAATAGATGTAGAGCCGGTCATTAACATCACTAAACGATCCAAACCAAAGGCTAAACCACCGTGGGGTGGCGCGCCGTATTTTAAAGCATCTAATAAGAAACCGAACTTTTCTCTGGCTTCGTCTTCGCCTATGCCTAAAATTTCAAACACGGTTTGTTGCATGGCGGTGCGGTTAATACGGATAGAGCCACCACCGACTTCGGTACCATTTAAGACTAAATCATAAGCGCGTGACAAGGCCATTGCTGGATTAGCAATCAAGTCTTCTACCGAGCAACTAGGCGCGGTGAAAGGATGATGAATAGCATTAAAGCGACCACTTTTTTCATCCCAATCAAACATCGGGAAATCAATGATCCAAACAGGTTTCCAAGCACCTACTAGCAAATTAAGATCATGTCCTAACTTAACACGCAATGCGCCCATGGCTTCGTTAACAATATTCGCTTTATCAGCACCAAAGAAAATCAAATCGCCGGTTTGAGCGCCTGTTTTAGCCAGCACACTCGCCCAAACTTCTGCGGGTGCAAACTTAACGATAGGAGATTGCAAGCCATCGATGCCGGCGGCCAAGTCATTGACTTTAATATAAGCCAAACCTCTAGCGCCATAAATACTGACGAATTTAGTTAAGTCATCAATATCTTTACGGCTTAAGTCACCTGCATTAGGAACGCGCATCCCGACTACACGACCTTTAGGATCATTGGCTGGGGCAGAAAAGACCTTAAAGTCTACGTCTTTCATGTCTTCGCCAATATCGACCAATTCCAGAGGAATTCGTAAATCAGGACGATCAACACCATAACGTGAAACAGATTCTTGATAACTCATGCGAGGAAATTCAGCGCCTAAGTCGACATTGATCACTTTCGCAAATAACTGCCTGATCATTTCTTCCATGATGATCATGATCTCGTTTTCATTCATAAACGAGGTTTCTATATCAAGCTGAGTAAATTCTGGCTGTCTGTCTGCTCGTAAATCTTCATCACGAAAACAACGCACCACTTGGTAATATCTATCCATACCCGCAACCATCAACATTTGTTTATAAAGTTGTGGTGATTGTGGCAAGGCAAAAAAAGAATTTTCGTGAGTACGGCTAGGTACGATGTAATCACGTGCGCCTTCAGGCGTTGCTTTGGTTAAATAAGGCGTTTCAATTTCAAAAAACTCATTATCATCCAAGAAGTTTCTTAATAAGCGCGTGACATCACGACGTACTTTCATTTTTTCTTGCATGACAGTACGACGTAAGTCGATATAACGATAACGTAAACGTAATTCTTCGTTAACTTCTATATCGCTTTCGATAGGAAACGGAGGAGTTTCAGATTCATTTAAAACTTCAATGTCTTGAGCTAATATTTCAATCGCACCTGAATGCAAATTAGTATTGACTGTGCCTGTAGGGCGATCACGAACCACGCCAGTGATTCTCAGTACATATTCACTACGTACTTGCTCAGCAATCGCAAAGGTCGCTTCGACATCAGGATCGATAACAACCTGTACTAGACCTGCACGGTCACGTAAATCAATAAAAATAACGCCACCGTGATCACGGCGTCTGTGTACCCAGCCACAAATTGAAACGGTTTCGCCTAGCTGTTGTGTATTTAATTCTCCGCACTTGTGGGTACGCATAAATGTTCTCTGTATATTTTGGTTAAGGATTAAGACTAAAGGTGAAAGAAAAAGCTTTCATGACCAGCATTAAAGTTTTTATTTTACCTACGTTATGATTAATTAGTTTTAGAGTTAGCGCTGCTTTCAGCTTTAGGTGCGCTTGCTTTTGGCGTAGCTTCACCGGCTACATTCTTTTTGTTAGTACCGCCTTTAAAGTCAGTTTCGTACCAACCTGTGCCTTTTAGCCTAAATCCAGCGGCAGATATTTTTTTCATTAATTCCGGCTTAGTGCAGGCTGGGCAAATCAAAATAGGATCGGCACCGAGTTTTTGTAAGGCTTCGTGCTCATGACCACAGGATTGACATTGGTACTCGTAAATTGGCATTAACCACTCCGATAACAAAATAATAACTACAATAAGGACTGAATTTAGCTTTTCCAAGCACTTACTATAAAATAACCCGCTATTTTACAGACACAGGGCCAACAATGAAAACATTAACCATTACTCGTCCCGATGACTGGCATACGCATGTTCGAAACGGAGCACTTTTAAAAACTGTATTACCCCATACAGCTAGGCAATTTGCACGTGCGATTATCATGCCTAATCTAAAGCCGCCAGTGACTACCGTGGCTCAGGCCTTAAGTTATAGGAATGAAATATTGCAGGCAGTGCCTGTCGGTATGGATTTTACGCCCTTGATGACCTTGTACTTAACCGGTGCGACTAGTGCGGCTGATATTAAATTAGCTGCAGAGTCTGACGCGGTTATTGCCTTTAAACTCTATCCAGCCGGTGCGACGACTAATTCAGATGCAGGTGTTGCCAATATTAAGGCTATTTATCCGGCGCTGTCTGCGCTGGAAAAATATGATCTACCTTTATTGATACATGGCGAAGTCACCGATGAACACTCTGACATATTTGATCGTGAGCGGTTGTTTATAGAGACGCATCTAAACGATATCGTTAAAAACTTCCCGGCATTACGCATAGTATTGGAACACGTCACCACTAGCGAAGCCGTACAATTTGTAAAAACTTCCGCTAATACCATTGCCGCCACGATTACGCCGCAACATTTATTATTTAATCGCAATGCCTTACTGGCTGGTGGCATACGCCCGCATTATTATTGCTTGCCAATACTTAAGCGTGAACAGCATCGATTAGCTTTGGTGGCGGCAGCAACGAGTGGCAATCCAAAGTTCTTTTTAGGTACAGATAGTGCGCCTCATTTAAGTTCACTAAAAGAGACAGCCTGTGGTTGTGCGGGTTGTTACAGTGCTCATGCCGCCATAGAGCTTTATGCTGAAGCTTTTGAGCGCGCTGATGCTTTAGATAAGTTAGAGGGCTTTGCTAGTTTTTATGGCGCTGACTTTTATCGCTTACCTAGAAATATCACAACAGTCACCTTAGAAAAGCAGTCTTGGATTGTGCCATCGGTCTATGGGGCAGGGGGTTCTACTATTACACCACTTAAAGCGGGTGAAATATTGTCTTGGAAGTTGCGTTAATAGCTGAGATTACGCAGTAATTTTGCTTTACTCTCGTTTGCCGCGCTGAGCACCGCAGGTTTTGTTGGGATTAGCCCGAAGGGGCGCGGCATGGATGCCGCGCGTCGGTAGGAGGGCAGGAAGCCCTCTCTACCGACCCCCGACAAAACCGAGGAGCGCAGGAAGCAGCGGCAATCGAGCCGCCTTTTCTTTGGAT
>QVQF01000041.1 GCA_003584895.1 Methylococcales bacterium | reverse complement strand
TTTCGCCAATACAGACAAAGACACCAACAAAATTTATCCATTTATGGTTGATGTTCAAGATAATTTACTAGGCGACCTAAATTCTAGGGTGGTGATCCCCCTTACACCTTTAATCAATCTTGAAGAGTCTTATCCAAAAAACCTATGCCCTATAATTACCATTGAAGGCCAAAATTACTCACTACTGACCCATCAAATATCAAGTATCTCAAAGCGTTTTTTAAGTAATTATCAAGGAACACTCATTCATAACAGACCAGAAATTATTGCAGCAATCGACTTTCTGATCACTGGTATTTAACGACGTGTGATTAAGTCACTATTAATCGAGCAGTACCCCATAAGTCTTCTAATTCGCACTATTAGCCTCAAAGAGAAATCATAATGAAAAGCCATTTTTTTGCCTACATCAGTAAAATCCGTTGGTTGCAGCGTTGGGGATTAAAACGTAATGCCGTGGCTGAAAATGTCATGGAGCACAGCTGGGAAGTCTCGGTGATTGCCCATGCCTTGGCTTTAATAAGAAATTGTTATTTTGAGGGCACGCTTGATGTCAATGCCATTGTAGTTGCCGCTTTATATCACGATTGTAGTGAGGTTTTAACTGGCGATATGCCGTCGCCTATCAAATACCATTCACCTGAAATCACCAAAGCTTACAAGTTAATTGAAAAGAAAGCTGAGCATGAGTTACTGAATTTGTTACCTGATGAACTTAAAAAAGAATATAGGCCTTTTATGCTTGAAGAAGAATTGCCTAAAGAGCACAAAGTCATCATAAAAGCGGCCGATACTATTTCAGCTTATTTGAAATGCAAAATGGAAGTGGCTGCTGGGAATCAAGAGTTCTCTATAGCCGAAAAAGATATAGAGGCGAGATTAAAAGCCATTAATTTGCCAGAGGTTCAGTATTTTTTAGAAACATTCACTTCAAGCTATGAACTAACTTTAGATGAGTTGTTTAAGTAGCTTCTGGCTGCCTGTATAGCTTTAGGCAATACGCCTAAAGCTATAAAGCAATACAGACTTTAGTTAATTCTTTTTGAAACCGGCACACAAAAATCCGTGGTGCCGTCAGACGTGATAGCCGCCATTCGAAATAAAACAACAGTACCTGGCGTGTAGCCAGAAGCCTCATAAGTAGCATGAGTGCTCATGCCTATTAAGCGCCAATTTTCTTCTATAAGAGGTACTGATTCTTCAATAGATTGATAGATATAGACACCTGCTTTATCAATGGCTTTTGAATTTATAATAACCGAGCCAGGTATCGGGCCATCTTTAACGCTTAGTGCTGGCTTAGGCGCTGCTGGAGTAGATTTAGATTGATTAAAGCCGCTGCTAGCAATTTTAGTCTCATCACCATCAGCCATATGAGTTACATAATGCGCCAATATACGAAAATCATCATCGGCTAATTTTTCTTTATCATGCATGTTAGACGTCGCCGTATGTCCACCATCCGCAGCCGCTAAGGTAGCTTGTTCAAGATTTGTCAGCGAAATGTTAGCATCGGCTAATGAAATATAAGGATTTGGGAAATACGGATTGTTGGTTAACTTATCAATAACGTTGCGATAGAAGATTATTTTTGCTGCTATTATTAATTTAATGAAATCGACTAATACTCTGGGTTTTTTCATTGTAATTCCTCGTAATTAATTAAATATTGTTGGGTTATACAAAATATAGTCTAAGTTATTCCTAGTAGAAAGATAGAGTTGATAAAAAAATAATTTAAACGAAACCACCATAAACTTCGTAATAAATAAGTAACTTAATGATTAATAATTGATTTGTTATATTAAAAAATTTTTAGATATCACTAAAAAATAACGTTATTTTTTTAACACTAAGCATTAGCTGCCTTAATATTTAATACTATAGAAAAATATTTGTATTTATTAAGCTAAAAAAGATTTAATCACAGGAATATTTTTATCGTTTTATAAATTTTTTAAGAATCAGCTGAAGATTTTAAGAAACATGTTAATTATTTCGAGAACCTAAAAAATATTTTAGGGCTCAGCAGATGATTTCAAGAAAAATCCTAATTATTTCTAGAAACTGCTGAACACAGCGAGAACCTTCTACATTAATTTTAATGTTGACTAAGCTTATTCTCTTTAAAAATTACTGCTTATTTTATTATTAATTTTAATGAGAATATGCTTCAACTTATTACTTAAATAGGGAGAAAAACTTATTTTCAATTTAGAGCGTATTTTATTTTCGGAATACACATTTAATGTTTTAGAAATCTTAAATTTTAGCCCATTCTAAAAAATCTTAGTGAAGATTCCTGTAGTAAATTTAAAGTTATATTTTTTTGCATAAACACGACCGAATTATTCCTAAGAAAATAACTATTTAAGCTTCACCCGCCATTGCAGTCCAGCAAAAACTTTTATAATCATTATTACAATAATGGTTATGTCTAAATAAACGTTGTTTTAATATTGAAACTAAAATAATAGCCTAAGCCCAAAAAGTTACAGTTAAAAACTAACAAATTAGCTCATACGCACCAAAATGATGATGACTTAGGATTTGTTGGCCGTGGGATAATACCAATGCTCTACTCTTATGCTCCAAGCGAGACGGGGTTTGTAATCCCGTCCTTAACGTTTAAGGTTTGAAGTATCCAAACGTGTCGGTCAGGGTTGCAAACCCCGACCGGCATCGGCTATGTTGATCCTAGTTTTTGTAGAGACAAAAGCTAAGCATAATAATTTGAAAACACAGTGACGAATAATGCTCGCTAAAGAAGTATTTTTGGACTAAAGGGGGCAGATTTGTAGCTTCGTTTATGGTGGATAGGCGCTACTGCTCCGAATCCACTCTGTATTTATCTACTCTGCATCTTTATAAACCGTGGCCTGTCCCTTATTATTCCAACTGTGATAGAAATATTTTAATGCTGGGATAGTTAGGGTGATACTGGCCTTTTTTTATTGCAGGGACTCTGACGATAATTGCTGATAAAGATGATTTTTTCAGGGTCGGGGTTGGTTGCAATTACCTAGGTTACTTGAATCATTTGGGGAGTATCTTTTTATTTTGAGCGCACAAGCGGTCGTTAGCCCTCACTTTATCGGCAAGGTAATATAAAAACAAGTCCCTAGTCCCGACAGACTATCAAAGGTTAGTGTGCCTTTATGGGCGGCTATCAGCGAACGGCAGATAGACAGGCCCATGCCCATGCCTTCAATTTTAGTGGTAAAAAACGGGATAAACAGCTTTTCTTGTATTGCTTGCTCTACAGCTGAACCATTGTCCCTTACTTGTATTTGTAGCTGGTTCTCATCTAGCATCAGGCTGCTTAGCGTGACAGTTTTAATAGGGTTGTCATTACCGGCCAAGGCTTCGGTGCTGTTACGGATTAAATTAATTAACACTTGTTCAATCTTAATGACATCCACAAACAACATAGGCAGCGCCTCTGCTAGTTCTAGGTTAAGCGTAATGTTGTGCTTTTTTAAGTCACTGTTACACAGTAGTATGCAATCATTAATTAAAGTATTGATATCTGTGCTAGTCGAGCTTGTATTTTGGTTTTGACAAAAGGATTTCATGCGATGAATGATCTTGCCGGCTCTTAAGGCCTGCTCAGAGACTAAACTAGCAATCTTAGTAATTTTTTCTAGATCAGGCTCATCTAGCGACGCTAAAAGATTTAAGGCAGTGGCATAGTTTACCGTCGCGGTCAGTGGTTGATTAACCTCATGGGCAATGCCGGTAGCCATTTCGCCCATAAGACCCAAGCGAGTGATATGAGCCAGTTGGTTTAGATGTTCTTTGTCTTGCTGTTCCTGAAATTTACGCTTGGAAATATCAGTATGTGTGCCAATCATCCGTAAGGGACTGCCCTCTTCAGTGTAGTCAGCCACAATGCCACGAGCTAAAATCCATTTGTAACTGTCATCCTTGCAGCGCAGGCGAAATTCAACAGCGTAAACCTCTGTCTTTCTATCTAGGTATGCTTGCAGCGCTTCTTTAACAGATAACTTGTCATCAGGATGAATACGCCACAGCCATTCATGATAAGTAGGCAGAAGATCGTCTTCGCTATAACCCAGCATCTCTTTCCATATACGTGAATAAATGGCTTGATTAGTCTGGACATTCCAGTCCCAGACACCGTCACCAGAACCTTCTACGGCAAATTTCCAGAGAAATTCGCTCTCACGAAGTTCATGTTCTCTATGCTTGCGATCGGTGATGTCAAACATAAAGCCATACCAATACCAAAGCTTAGAACCGTCCTTTTCTTGCTCTGGTAATGAACTGCCAGACACCCAACGTATCGTGCCGTCATAAAACTTCATTCGAAATTCATGACTCCACGGCGCCAAGTCTTGTACGGCTTTTTGGATGGATGCGACAACGCCGTCGAAGTCGTCCGGATGAATAAGAGCAAATAGTTGGGAGGCGTCGTCACGGACGTCGTCAGGACTGAGCTGAAATAGTTCTCGAATGCCTTCACTGGCGAAGGGAAAGTGAGCGCTACCATCAGGGCGTAAACGAAATTTGTAAACCATGCCTGGAACCAGACTGGTTATTTTCTGCAGGGTATGCAGTAAATCTATCTGGTTTTTTAGGGGATGCAGTTGTTCGGTTGAAATGGCAACCGTCTCTTCGACGTCACGCAACACCGTTTCGGCTTGTCTAATGTTGCTAAGATCAGTGATTGAAATACGGACTTTGGCGTTGATGCTCAGACAATTTAATTGCACAGGAAAATATCTTCCCTGACCATGTTTCAGCATTAATTCGATATCTACAGCCTGATTGTACTTAATGAGTTGGGCGAATAATAAATACCAGCGATCAGCATCTTCAGCTACGACAAGGCTGGCAAAACGACGGGATAACAAGTCGTGACGTTCGATACCAAAAAGTTCAGTTGCTGCTTTATTGGCTTCTGAAATCAGTTCATTTTCAGTGAGTGTGAGATGGCCGACCGGGGCATTATTAAACAGATCCGCATAATAGCCTTCTGATTGTTCATACTGGGTTTGAGAGCTCCGGAGATGCTCGTTTTGAACTTCCAACTAAATCAACTTAAATTCCAAAGCAACTTGGCGTGCTTGGAGATCACGAAGCAATTTTCGGTCGGAGGTAATTGATAGATCTGGCGTTAATGAGTCGGAATTCATAGGCGGAACAATGAGTTTCAGATAGACTTTTGTCGAGAAGGTCGGTACTGCATACACCAACTTTATTTATTTTATAGGTGAGTTCCTCATGAAAAAAACTCGGAGCTATTATTGACCAGATTTTAAACAAAGTAAATACGTAGTAATACGTATACGATGTAATTAAAAGATTGATAATAAATATGTAATTCCGTGTTACCGTTCAGGCTAAATAGCGGGTAATCTTTAAATTTGAAGACGGCGATGTTTATGTTGTCGATTATCTTGACTATCACTAATGTGGTATTTTTATGCGTATGTTTTATCCACCGCACCCCGGAGAAATATTAGCTGAATTGTGGTTAGTTTCACTTAAGCTGACTATTACTCAAGCAGCTAAAAATCTCAATGTAACTCGTAAAACCGTGTCTGCTCTGCTCAATGGAAAAACGGGTATTAGTCCCGAAATGGCATTGCGGCTGGAATTGGTTTTTGGTAAAAGTGCTGAGTCTTGGCTATCTGCTCAGGCTGCTTATGATTTGTGGTAATTGGAAGCTAAGCGTGACAGTTTGGGTGTTCACAAGAAAGGGGTCTGA
>QVQF01000044.1 GCA_003584895.1 Methylococcales bacterium | reverse complement strand
GTGTAATTGTCTTTAGTCTTAAGCCTTGCGATACCAATTAAAGCATCAGGATTACGCATCACCGACGCAGTAATTTCCTCAACAATAGAAACGGCATCTTCTATGTTAATGGCTTTACCCATACGCGCTTCGTGAAACATAGAGTCAATAGCTTCTTTAGATCGATCAACAATTTTTGAAGCTAAATTAAGCTCATCATTAAGCGTATTAGAAAGAGGAGTGATCAGCGATTTTTGAATGATAGGACTAACAATTTTATTAACGAAAGACTGAGCGCTTTCATCTATAGGGATATCCAAGCCTTTACTGGTATCAATAAAAATATCTTTAACACCAGAAGCAATGACTTGATTCAGTACAATTTCATTATTAATAAAAAACGCTTGCCTGGGCTTTGAGTCCATCTCAACCCAAGAACTGCAATACATACCCACGCACACTTGCGTAATATCAATTTTTCTTAACATTCCGTGATAATAGTCATAATTGAATAGTCAAAGTGCTTACTGTTGCTGCTTATAATGGCTCTATGTGATTTATAGTGAGTAACTTAATCAATGAGCTTATGTGTATGTCGATATTAACAAACTAGTCGCGCCGTCGTTCCGGCATGGACTGCCGGAAACCAGTTGCCATGGATGGCAATAAGTAGCATCAATAAGCTAACAATATACACTAATAATAAACACTATCTACATTTGATGGGTGAATCCATGCCGGTATGACGGATATCGCGTGTTTTTAATATTTACCCACTACGATTCACATAGAGCCCTTATAATTTGGTTAGCGATAGCGTAACCCAATATCTATGATTTACAAAATGAGTATGAGCTTGTACTACTTTTTAGTCGTTTCAGCAATACCATCCCAACCGCTTTTAATTTCAATCATTAAGCTCGTCACTTCATCCAAAATAGTTTCATCATTGCAACTATTAGCCAGTACTAAACGGCGACACATATAATCATATAAATTATCTAAATTTTCAGCGACTTCACCACCCGCATCTTTATTTAACGAAGATTGTAAACCCGCAATAATACTGATAGCAGTACCTATATCTTTACCTTTTTTAGCAATGTATTGATTGATCATGTTACCTTTAGCTTCGGCAACTTTCTCTAAAACACCTTCCATTAACATTTGTACTAAACGATGAGGTGAAGCATCCATTAAATTACTGTGTACACTCACTTGTTTATAGTGTTTCATCGCTGCGACTGCGTTCATTTGATTATCCTTAAGTTTTTATAGTTTAAATAGTAGCGCTTAATTTCTGGTGTCAAAATATCCGCAACCTAGCCATCATTAACCTATTTTAGTATTAGCTGGAATGTTGGTTGTACCATTAAAGCCGGGTAAATTAGCCAACATCGACGTTAAGGAATTACTGGTATTTTGCAAATTACCAACAATAGAATCCATCGCGTTAAATTGATTTAAATACTGGGCTTGTAAGGCTGACATTTGCGCATTAAAAGTAGTTTGTTGATTAGCAATACTGGTCAGCTGGGTATTATCAGAGTTCACTCGTGTTGCTATTGTGCCCGTAAAACCCAATTGATTATTTAATACCACATCAAATTGAGCGGCAATACCCGTAGAGCTGGCAAATAAATTAGCAACACCAGTAGGGTTAGCGGCCATAGCCTGATTAAAAACCACCGAATTTAACGATAAAGCACCGCTATTGTCTGGGGTTACACCAATTTCGGCTAAGGTTGAAAAACCAGAAATACCCGATATAGAAGCATTCAAAGCATGTAAAAGCTGATTTTTTATACCCATCATCATGGGATCACCAAATAACTGTGAGGCGGTACCCGTTGTCGCATTATAATTCGACAAGTTATTCATGGTACCCACTAAGCTGTTATAAGCCGTAATAAAACTATTAACATTACTGGTCGCAGTAGCAGGATTGGCCGCAATAGCCAAGCTTGCTGTACTGGTAGTCGGTGCTGTTAAAGAAAAAGTAACGCCCGGAACTACATCAGAAAAACTATTACTTTGTCGCGTAACTTGTTGACCATTCAAGGTAATAATCGCATTACTAGGTGCTTGTACGGTTGTTAAGGTATTTAATGAGCTTAAATTACTACCCGATGATGGCGTTGCTTGCACGCCAATGGTATTGGCTGCCCCCATGGTGTTTGAGGTTAATAATAATTGCGCACCAGCATCGACATTAATAATAGAGGCCGTAATACCTGGATTACCTGAAGCGTTATTAATAGCAGCAACTAAACTTGATAACGTTGTGGTGGCATCGGTGTTCACTGTAAAAGCTTGATGAGCAGCTGTCGTCGTGCCCGTCGTTAAGCCGGTTTCGGCAAGCACTGTCGCAGGATTACCCGTTATGCTAATAGCCGCTGCATTAGTGCTAAGACTATTAGATAAAGAAATTCCGCCAGAACCATTATCTACTGCAATAACACCTGTACTACCAGTGCTAGCATTAATAGACGCTATAACATTTTGTTGTGGTGTGTTGCCTGGAGTAATAACAGCAGTAATAGGGTAACCATTAATACCCATATCAGTTGACGCTAAAGGAGGCGCCGAAGAACTAAGTGTGGCACCATTAACATAAGCGGTGCCTAAATTTAACGATAAACTACCTGCTCCTACTAAAGCCGACGCATTGCTATAAAAACTAGAGCTCATTTGTGCCGCTTTCGCTAACTGCGTCACACCAATCTGATAACTATTGAGAACGGCAGTACCGTCAGCGGTAGCGGTAAAAGCCGCTGTATTACTAGAAGTGGCAGTATTTGCTTGAAAAGTCGATAGGCTTTGCAGGGTTTGCACACTGGTTTGAAAACTATAAAGTGCATTTTTAAGCGTACCCAAGGCTGTTAAATCGGCACCAACCTTAGTGCTTTGTGCCGTGTAGTCAGCTGTTTGAGGTCCACTTTCAGCTGCTATCAAACTGGTCACCATACCAGAAACATTAATACCAGAACCCAAACCAGTAGAGGTGGCAGCAGGTGTTTGTTGAGTGGATACTGGTGCAATTAATAGTGCAGACATGGCAGCCCTCCTTATTTAATAAAACTATTGATCGATTAAGGGGCTAGCTTAATCGTATCGTTATTGCTTAATAAACAAACACTCAATTATAGATTTTGCCTGTGTTTTTTAATGAAGCCCTACAGGCTATCTATTAAGCTTTGGAACTAAAAATATTAAAGCTAGTGGCATTACTGTCCGCATTTATTGATTGCGCCAAGTCCAACGCGGCTTGAGTTGGCATTTGCGAAATCACTTTATTAGTGGCTGTATCAACCACCTTAACGACCATCAAACCTTGATCAGAGCTGAATTGTAAATTGCGCTGCAGTGTTTGTACATGATCGTTAAGTTGAGTCACTGCCTGTTTAATATTGGCTGCTGCAGGGGAAAAACTAGATATTACAGCGGTCAATATAGGGGGGGAACTGGCAGTGTCAGTCATCGATAGTCCAGAGATATCAGCGGGTGATCCGTTATTGTTAGGCACTGTAGCCGTCACTATGGGTGGAGCCGCCGCATTTATAATAATGTCCATGTTAATGGCCTCTTATTGGTTAAAAAAACAAAGACCCAGCATTACCAGGTCTTTGTCATAGCTTAATTATCTTAACAGACTCAATACACCTTGAGCAGACTGATTAGCTTGCGCCAACATCGCTGTACCGGCTTGTTGTAACACTTGAGCTCTAGACAAGTTAGCGGTTTCTGAAGCAAAATCCGCATCAACAATACGACTACGTGATGCCGTATTGTTGACGTTTTGTGAATTTAAAGAACTCACTGTTTGAGAAAAACGGTTTTGATAAGCACCTAAAGCAGCGGCTGAAGTATTGACGGTATTAAGAGCACCATCAATCACTGCTAAAGCTGCTTGGGCGCCAACAGCCGTATTTAAACTGACATTATTCAGTGTAGAAGTGCTGCTAGTGGTTGCTTGTAAGCCTGCTGTTAATCCTGCCGTTGCTGGAACTCCACCACTAACAGTAATCGTTCCACCAGAAGTATTAGACAATGAAATTGTACTGGTAGTCGCTGTTCCGATAACGTTATTGGTTGCCGCCAAAAGTCCTGAGTTAGCTACAGTAAAACCAGAGCCCATTGAAATCCCACCATTACTGGAGTTTGTTAAAACAACAACGCCAGTAGCAGCTGATGCGGTAACACCAGATTGACTAGAAACTAAGTTAATAGCAGCGGCTACGTTAGTTGCTTGTATAGCTGCAGTACCACCTGCGGTCACTGCGCCGACTTGCACGCCATTAATGGTGAAGCCAGACGTGCCGGCTGCTACGCCTATCGTTGGTGTTCCAACAGACACGCCAGTAGCTACTGTAGCTGCAGAACCAGTAAAACCTGAGTTACCAACAGTAAAACCTGCACCTAAGGCAATATCAGATCCATCGGCGGCTGTTAATGTCACTATACCGGTATTAGCGTTTGCACTAGCTGTAACTCCAGATTGACTAGATACCAAATTAATCGCAGCAGCTACGTTAGCACCTTGACCTACGGCATCAATACCATTGGAAATATTGCCCACTTGTATGCCATTAACTGTTAGCGTAGGAACTGATGCTACTGCTCCAAAGCCTGTTGCGGCAGTTCCTGTCAATGTCGTAGCATTAGCCGTTGCGTTAACACCAGATTGCGCTGATACCAAATTGATGGCTGCGGCTATTTGTACAGCGCTATTAGATGCCTGTCCTGGATTGGCACCAATGCTACTAAAGCCGACTTGGATACCATTAAGTGTTAAATCACCAGCGGCTAAGCCACCGGCAGATGAGCTGGCGCCAGTAACCGAGCCTGTTTTAACATTAGCTGTAACTCCTAAGGATGAAGCGGTAGCGTTGCCTATAGCGCCGATGGTAATAGAGCTTTCTGCATTGCCATTAGCGCCGACTTGGAAGTTGGTTGCAGTGAAAGAGCCATTAAGTAAATTAACGCCGTTAAAGGAAGAGCTACTGGCTACGCGTGTTATTTCTGATATTAATTGTTGCGCTTGGTTATTCAGTGCAGCTCTGTCACTGGCACTGTTGCTACCGTTAGCCGCTTGCACGGCTAGAGTACGAATTTGTTGTAGATCGCCGGTAATGCTACCTAAATCGCCTTGGGCTGTTTGCGTCAATGAGATGGCGTCATTAGCATTGCTAGCTGCTTGGGTATTGCCGTTGATTTGTGCCGTCATACGTTGGCTGATGGAATAACCAGCAGCATTGTCAGCGGCGCTGTTAATTTTCAAACCAGTCGATAGGCGTTGCATTGAAGTGGCTAAGCTACCTTGGTTCTGACTAATGGCATTTTGAGCATTTAATGAAGCTAGATTGGTATTAACGGTAAGTGACATGGTAAATCTCCTAATTTAGGTATTTTTTTATGCAAAAGTGATAAGTATTTAGGGTGTAAATAACGTAACGTCAGTTAAATTATTACGTTGAAATAAGTAAAGCAATTAAGATGCCAGTTGCTGCTTCGTATTAATGTTTACTAGCTTTGGTAAGGGCGTCGGTGAATATTAATAGACTTCATGCCATAAATTTGACGTGTTAGTGGGTAAAACATTAGGGCTGGGTTTTGATTTGTGTTGTCCTTTCGTAACGATGTAAAAAACACAAAAGATCCGTCATCCCCCGGCATGGATTGCCGGGATCAAGACTACAGGGATGCATGTGTCGATCGAATTCAGTGTGGCGAATGTGTGTTGCCATCCATGGCAACTGGATTCCGGCAATCCCTGCCGGAATGACGG
>QVQF01000169.1 GCA_003584895.1 Methylococcales bacterium | reverse complement strand
GATATTTATGAAGCCAAAAAATAATAATGACAATCTGCCTGATTATTTAAAATAAAAAATCAGAAAATGCTTTTCAAATAGCATTCAGATATACCAGCATGTGTTTAACTCCTAAATTTTTCTAAAATAAAATTCAAAAATCACTTTTCAGCTAGAAATTCAAAAAAGGGGTGTCGAAATATTTTGATGCCCCCTATCTATAAGGGTGAGCGAGATGATGGTCGAGCTACCGCTACTTACAAAGTTAACCCCCCCAACCGACTGGGCGATTTATTTTGACCCCCACCCACAAGTGATTGATTTATATTACTTAAAGGCTTGACTGGAATTGATGAGGCAGAATTTGGTAGGTATAGCCAATGGAGTCGTTTGTTGTGGTGTGTTTTTTCGAAGTGTGACGGGAGTGTGACGCAGGAGATTTTAGCGATATTACTTTTAACTTAACCCATTGATTTTATTGGTGCCCCAAATTGGATTCGAACCAACGACCTGTCCCTTAGGAGGGGACCGCTCTATCCAGCTGAGCTATCAGGGCAATTGCGAGATTTTACCATAAAGTGGAGGTCGATAACTCCAATTTAAGATTTGTTTATTTTTTAACCTGGCGGCCACTTCATTTGTCTACCGCCTAGTAGATGTAAATGCAAATGAAAAACCTCTTGACCACCTTGTGAGTTACAGTTAAAAACTGTTCGATAACCGTCTTCTGATAAACCTTCTTGTTTAGCTAATTTAACAGCCGTTTGTAAAATATGGCCTGCAAGCAAAGGATCATCTAAATCATTTAAAGTTGCAATATGGGCTTTAGGTACTATTAATAGATGAACAGGCGCTTGAGGATTAATGTCTCTAAAAGCTAAGACAGTGTCGTCTTCGAAAACTATATCCGGCTTAATTTCACCAGTAACCATTTTACAAAACAAACATGAGGTCATCGCTCTACTCTTAGTGATTGGTTGAATAACTAGAAATACTTTAATTTAATAAATCAGCTTTAGCCTTTTCTCTTGCCATAACTAAAGCTAAAACGCCTGCCCACCTTAACGCTTTAGATTTAAGCTTATTAAGAAAGCTCTCTTCGTCCATTAAAGGCATGTGACAAGGTACTACTATCAATAAATTCTAATTCGCCCCCCATCGGGACGCCATGGGCAATTCTACTGGCTTGAACACCGTGCTTTTTGGCTATTTCACCGATAAAATAGGCCGTCGCTTCACCTTCTACGGTTGAATTAGTCGCTAAGATTAATTCTTTAATTTCATCCGAAGCTAAGCGCTGCTCCAATAAATCTAGACCAAGCTGATCAGGACCTATGCCATCTAAGGGCGATAATCGACCATGCAGTACAAAATAACGACCTTTAAATGCAGTGGCTTGGTCAATAACCCAAGCATCAGCAGGACTTTCTACTATGCAAATAGCCGAACTATCTCTTGAGTTATCAGCACAAGCCTCGCAAAGAACATGCTCTGTAAAGGTTCGACACTGCTGACAATGACCTATTTTTTCAATGGCATTCAATAGCGTCTCAGCCAATATTTTTGCACCATTACGATTACGCTGAAGCAAATAAAATGCCATGCGTTGAGCTGTTTTAGGACCAACACCCGGCAGAATGCATAGGTTTTGTATTAACTGCCCCAACAAACCTTTTCTTTGCATATCAGAAAGGTAATTGAAATCCAGGAGGCAATGGAAGACCCGCAGTAATATCGGTCATTTTTTCTTTTTTCATTTTGCCTACTTTATTAACGGCATCATTAATAGCGGCTGCCACTAAGTCTTCGAGCATATCTTTATCATCAGCCAATAAAGATGCATCAATCGTCACTTTTCTTGCTTCTCGCTTACCGGTCATAAGGATAGTAACTAAACCACCACCTGATTCTCCAAGCACTTGCATCTGCGATAGCTCTTCCTGTGCTTTTTTTAAATCTTCCTGCATTTTTTGAGCTTGCTGCATGATATTGCCTAAAGCATTCTTCATTTTATTTCCTCAAATGTTGTATCAGTGTTATACGGGCTCTATAGTGCCAGGCAAAATCCGTGCATCAAAATGTTCTTTTAAAGCCTGAATATTAGGATCTAAATTTATCGCCTCAACAGCGGCCTGCTGTTTATCTTCGCGCTCTTTAATTAAAAGCACCGCTGGAGTCGCTAAGGTGTTTTTTTTTTCTTTAATAACTAACTTAACAGGGGTACCACGATAGGCTTGCAAGGCTTTTTGTAACGCCTCTTCTGCTTTTGCACGCCTGACATGACTGGGATCTATGATTAAGGTACAAACGTTATCATCAATAGCATCCAATGCGCAATTATTGGCAAATTCTCGGGTAAAACCATCGAGCTTCATGGCCACTATCATCGATAACCAATCATTATTGCCTGCATCTTGAGCAACTGCCTTTGGTGATTCTGATATAACAACACTTGGCGAAACAGTGCCCTGTTTACTGATAACTGTAACGGGCATGACTTTGCTAGCTATCGATTGCACTTGCACAGATTTATCAGTACTTTTGGACTGAGTTTCTGGTTTGAATATCAGCATACGTAACATGACCATTTCGAAGCCACCACGGGGATCAGGAGCTAAATCTAAGTCTCTTTGTCCAACCAAGCCTATCTGATAATAAAGCTGTACATCTTCTGGGCTGAATTTGGCTGATAACGCTAAAATATCATCGCTATCAAATTCATGATCGATGGCTGTAGGTATTTGCTGCAATAAAGCGATACGATTTAAAGCAATCAATATTTCTTGCAATAAGCCACTAAAATCTGGAGTTAAATTAGCAATATCGTTAATTTTATTTAAAATTTCGACGGCATTGCCCTCAGCAAGCGCATCTAGTAATTCTGTGACCGGCTGCTGGGCTATCGTTCCTAGCATTGCGCTAACATCTTCTGTTGTCACTTTACCATTACCGTAAACGATAGCTTGATCTAGCAAACTCAAGCCATCGCGCATACTGCCATCAGCAGCACGAGATAATAACTTTAAAGAAGGCACTTCAAACTCAATGGCTTCTTGCTCAAGTATAAAGGCCATCTGAGTATAAATCTGAGCTGGCGATAATTGTTTGAGATTAAGCTGCAAACAACGAGATAGCACCGTCACTGGAATTTTATGTGGATCTGTTGTTGCTAATAGAAATTTTACGTGCGGAGGGGGTTCTTCAAGTGTTTTTAACAAGGCATTAAAACTATGCCCGGACAACATATGAACTTCATCGATGATATAGACTTTATAGCGACCATGACTGGGTGCGTATTGAGCGTTATCAAGTAAATCACGGGTATCTTCTACTTTAGTACGAGAGGCCGCATCCACTTCAATTAAATCTAAGAATCTTCCCTCATTAAGAGCTATGCAAACACTACATAGTCCACAAGGATTAAAGTCTTGGAGATTTTCACAATTAATGGCTTTTGCTAGGATTCTAGCAATAGAAGTTTTTCCTACACCGCGGGTTCCGGTAAACAAATAGGCATGATGAAGTCGATTATGTTGCAAAGCGTTTATTAACGATTTGACGACATGATCTTGTCCGACAACTTCAGTGAAATTAGAGGGTCGCCATTTTCTAGCGAGAACCTGATAAGTCATTGCAGGCTCGAGAGTAATATCTGAATTGGGCGGTAATCGCACCAGCCACATCCCGGCACACGAAACGTCTGCTACCGTTGCTTCCTTCCGGACCTGGCGGGGTTTACAGAGTATCGTTGCGAGAGGACCGATACGATCACCATTATGCTTTAGCCTATGTGGCTAAAAGACGGTTATTATGTCTGAATAAACTCAATAACACAAGAGCCGTCTTAAAAATTTTCCACTTTACTCACATGCTACTTAGACTTAATTAGCATGTGAGGTACAGCGCCAATTAATCTTCGACTGCTTTAGGTGCAGATTCAGTAACCGATTTTTGTGGCTCTGAAACTTTCGGCTCTGAAGACTCTGTTTTTTCTACTCGCTCAGCGAACTCACTATTATATGACCGAGATTGTGAACCACGATCTTCACTACGGCTATCTATAGCCACTAGCGAGGTATCACCAACGACAGCATCACCCTCACCTTCTGTTTTTTTATAGTTTGGATTACGAGGTCTTCTACGATTTGGCCCTCTGCGATTATTATTTTTTCTAGCCGCAGGCTTGGCTTGATCATCAGTCTCGGAAGAAACATCTTGTGTTAACGCTGTAGTCTCGACCACAAGCCCTTCATTAACAATAGGCTGTTGGTTTTCAACTAGTTCTGACCCAACTTCTGTAGCGCCATTAGCAGGGGCCAGATTGCGTCTCACGTTCCGACCTGGACCTCTCATGTTTCGAGCTCTAGGCTCTTTATTTTGCTGTGGCTTAGCCTCTTGATCTTGGGTAACGCTTTCTGAGCGAGGCTCTTGAGCTATCCGTTCTGGACGAGGTTCTCTGGGCGCTCGTTCTGGTCTTGGCTCTTGTGGCGCACGGGGTGGACGCGACTCCTGGCTTCTTTGACCCTGATTTCTACCACCACGTCGATTATTTCGGTTGCGATTTGGCTGGGTCTCATCTGCTGAACGAGGTGATTCTGCAGCAGTTACTGACAATGCCTTAGCATCGACCGCAGTATCAGCCACACTACCGGCATCCGCCCCTAATAATTTATTCCAAAAACGCTTAATTAAACTAGCCGCTTCACTTTTAGCCTGTACTGGCGCAGGTGAATCATGCATAAATTCTTTAATGACAGCTCTTTCAATTTTAGGTTTGATTTGCTGAGCAAAATCAGGCGTCGCAATATCTTCAGCCTTTATTTGTAAATAGCTCGGACGCTCGTCACTGAATTCTTTTTCTTTAATACGCTCAATATCATAAGCGGGCGTTTCAAGATGCTTACTCGGCAAAATGATGATACCTACTTTCAGTCTCTGCTCAACTTGCTCAATAGCATGACGCTTTTCATTTAACAAAAAGGTTGCGCACTCGATAGGCAAATGAGCGATAACCTTTTCAGTGCCCTTTTTCATGGCCTCTTCTTCAAGTATTCGGAGCACCGAAAGCGCGACCGACTCGACATTACGAATAGTACCTTGCCCTTTACAACGAGGACATGGCAATTGCGTAGAATCACCCAACGAAGGGCGCATTCTTTGCCTAGACATTTCCAACAAGCCGAAACGTGAAATACGACCTGTTTGTATGCGAGCCCTATCTATCTTAAGAGCGTCACGCAAGTGGTTCTCAACAGTACGCTGATTCTTATTGGACATCATATCGATAAAATCGATAACAAATAAGCCACCTAAATCGCGCAATCTAAGTTGACGAGCAATTTCATCCGCAGCCTCTAAATTAGTATTCAGAGCTGTTTCTTCAATATCACTACCCTTGGTTGCACGGGCAGAGTTGATATCAACGGATGTTAAGGCTTCAGTATGATCGATAACCAATGAGCCGCCTGAAGGTAAAGATACTTCACGGCAATAGGCTACTTCAATTTGGGATTCAATCTGATAACGGCTAAATAAAGGTACGGCATCTTGATACAACTTCGCTTTAGGCAAGAAATGCGGCATTACTTGCTTAAGGAAATCTTGAACTAAGGCAAATGACTCAGCATTATCAATCAATATTTCATCAATATTGCCACGTAAATGGTCACGCAACGCTCTTATAATAACGTTACTTTCTTGAAACACTAAAAAGGGTGCTTTCTGCTCATTCGATGAACGATCAATCGCTTCCCATAGTTGCAGCAGATAATTTAAATCCCATTGCAATT
>QVQF01000204.1 GCA_003584895.1 Methylococcales bacterium | reverse complement strand
GCGCCCGGAGAGATTCAATATCTCTAATTCGTAGAATTAAACAAATCAATCACTTAATCGCATAAACCCCAGTCATTTGCGGTCTATGTGTACCACCTATGTGGTCATTTATTATTCTACCCCTATTTGGCTGGACCAGACACTAAATTAGTCTGCATTCTTGCTCATATACAGGCTAATTACTGATACATAAGCATTGACGCGCAATAACAGTTCAAAACGAGCTATATTGAGCTGATTTAATGGCAAATAATCACGATAACTGCCTTTATTATTGCCAAAACAGCACCTTTAACAGGGCTCAACTTCCTTCAATAAAGCATAGATGGTTTGTCTGGCAACACCAAAATGTTGGGCAATAGAGCCTTTCGTAGCACCACCATTAAACATAGTAATTGCCATCTCTTTATCTGATTTTGATAATGCCTCTGGTCTGCCGAACTTCGTGCCCATTTTACGACTGGCTTCTAATCCAGCCATAACGCGCTGGCGTATTAGACCGCGTTCAAATTCTGCCAATGAACCAAAGATATGGAATATCAATTTGCCAGTTGGAGAAGTGGTATCAATGTTTTCGGTCAGTGATTGGAAGCATTTGTTCTCTGCTTCTAATGTATGCACTACCGATATTAAATGTTGCAGGCTTCTACCTAATCTATCCAGTTTCCATACGACCAGCACATCATTTTCATTCATCGCTTTGAGACAATGGTTTAGTTCGGGTCTATCGGTTTTGGCACCAGAGATTTTCTCTTCGTATATCTTTGTACATCCAGCAGCCAACAAAGCATCAATCTGTAACTTGGTATCTTGTTGATTGGTACTGACCCTTGCGTATCCATATTTCATAAATCACCCCATTACTTAATTAACATAGGTTATTATAACATCAATTGATTAACATAGTTAATTAACATTTAATGGGGTTTGATTAACACAGAAATCAGGTCACCACCCTGTGTTAGAAATACAAGTGTTTGTTGGGCACCAATTGGTTATTGCTTACGATGTGCCGTGGTCCTAATGAATCATGTACCATTGACCAGTTTGTGTAAGTGCAGTGCTCCATTAAAGAAATGAATCATACATGGATTGGAATACCTGCTCTGTCTGCCGCTTCTCTTAAATAGTATTATTGAGCCGCTCATCAATAAACAAAAAAAAACGCGGCATTAATTTGTCGCGTTAGTCCGTGGCAATAAACAATAAAATGTTATTAGTCCAAGCGTTCAAGCGCATCCATCAATATCATACGTACAAACTCTGATTCTGTTAGTTCCCGACTTCTGGCTGTCGCATAAAGACTATGCGCCATTAAAGGTGAAAATCGATAAGACCGCATTGTTGTTAAGTGTTTGTTGCTGTGATTCTTCTTCATAAGAAAATACTCCTGCTCTTGTATGTCTTATGTATTTATCATTGGTATTACTTGTTACGTTGAATTATTCCTGCTTCAAAAAAAACACCGACTTGGTAGACCATTTTGTTTTTTTTGGTGTCATTAAACGGCTATACAAATTATCGGTAAAAAAATGAACTGCGTAGTTATTACAGAGATTCGGTGGTGATTTACTAATCTAGAATGGCTTGCTGATAATAAGGAGTTATGCGAAACAATAGGTGCAATTAAATTTAGTAGTTGGTTATGAAAGGCGAATGATTAAATTGATTAGAATAATTATGTAAAGGAAGAGCATCTCTAACGAGATGACTCTAAATTAAGAACTTCTTTATTCGTAAACTCACAGATTCGTTTACTCAACAGAACTCCTTAATTTCTTTTCTCTTAACAGCAATTACTCACTTAATTCCTAACTCATTAGGTATGACATAAATAGGTATGTCATCTATTAAATTTATTATTAATTATCATATACAGGGGACTTTTATAAAGGATGGACCATGATAAAATTAGTCATTAAGAAAGAAGTAAGGGACGAAGTAATCAAGGCATTGAAGGTGGCATTTCCTACGAGTAATTGTGCAAAGGGTATAGAAAAATATACCAAAGAATTAGCAGGTTTACTATTAGATGAATTAAGCCGTGGAGTTTCCAATTATCATATCAAAAAAGGTATATATAGAATTCCTTTGAAAAGATTGCGTGATTATGGCGGTGCTATTGGCCCAAATAAAAAGAAAATTCACGAATGGTTAAGAGAAAACAATTATGAATTAGTTAGAACCCTTACCAGAGGAACCCGCTTTACAAAAGAATATTCAATGGTTAAATTGACTGATTGGGTTAAACTAAAAATTGACCTTTCATCGGCAACACCCGAAGAGACTTTTGGGCTTCGTTTTCCTAAATATTCAAAATTAAACGACCAACAAATTACTGATACATACGACTTATTGCGTGTTGATTTAATTTCATTGGAGAAGTACATACAGAGCTTGGCTTTAAATTGTAAATCGCTTAAATCAAAAGAATATCAGAATTTAATTAGGGCTGTTCTAATCTATGATTGTGCTAAACACAATAATGGTTGTTACCCACAAAAGAAATTAGACCCGCCCAGTATTTTTGGTAGAAAGTACTATTCTGGAATAAGTATTCAAAATATCAAAAAGGAGTTACGAGCACCAGTTCTCGGTGATTGCTGGGAATACGATATTCGTAGCTGTGTGGTGACTTGGAAACTGGGGTATGCCCAAAAATATTTAGATTCGAAAAAGGATGGCACTGCTGCTGTTGTTGATGCATTCTTGTTTAGTTATGCATATGTGCATTTCAAGGAAGAAATAATCAATCCTATTAAATCAAGTGTATTTATTAATAGCCAACTTGATGATGTTGAGCAGACTTCATTGATTAAAGAAGCACTAACAGCATTGAACTTTGGGGCGAGACTAACGGTATATGGCTTTGTTGATAAGTTTGGTAAATCACAAGTACCCGCACTTGCAAAGATATTTACAGATAAGCAAGAATTACAACGATTCAATAAGTGTGGATATGTTTCTGGATTCTTGAACGAACAAAAGGAATTAGATACCTTTATTCTTGCTGATGCCAAACAAAATCAACCAGAAATATTTGCATACCCAAAATTACGCACAAAGACAGACCGCAAAAACAGCAAAAAGATTTTGTCATATTTATTTCAACACGCAGAGACAGATGTGATGAATGTGGTCCGCAAGGTAGCATCAGAAAGTAATTTAACCCTATTAGCGAATATCCACGATGCAGTGATTTTCAGAGAAAATATCAGTGATGCTATGCAAGAAGAACTTGAAGCAGCAATGAGAAAACATACTGGCAATCCCTATTGGGCATTGGGTAAAAAGCAATTAAAGGGTTGGTAGGGTAGGTTTCTGACTAAATACCCTTATAGAGGAGAAAAACCAATGCTGTCACATGAATTTATTAGGAAGCAAGACATACAGGACGATTTAGAAGGACAAATGGCATTAGATTATTTCATTGATGAACTTGAATATAACGGGTTCAAAAAAGTTGAAGATAATTGTCTAATACCACCCATGATAACGAAGACATTGAGAAAGAATACATCAATAGAGCTAACGATAAATACAATGTAATTGTTGCTTAACGGTGTCGCCATCCATTATGAGGATGATACCAACCCCAGCCCAGTTTAGGATGATAAGCCCATCTCCAATTAGTTTCTGCTGGCAATCCAATTGGAGCAACTACTGCAACCCCAACAGGTCGGGCAATCGGGGTAACATAAGCAGGTATAGTCAAACCATACCCATAAGGTGCAATTGCAGGCATACCACATTCGTAATTGTCAGGAGTGGGTGCTAAACAACCAGTCAAAAGTAGCACTGGCGAATAAAGCGCAAATACAATATACGCTTTAACTTTCAGACAATATTCCTTGATAGTCGATTGTTCCATCTTTACTGGGATTACTGTGACCTTTGGATAATTTTCTAATTCAATCTCTGTGCTTACTGCCAAAGTAGTAGCCAGCAAAGGTGGTAGCAATAAATAATGCCAAAATTATCCAAGGGAAAACAGTATCTGCAACACTCATCTCACACTCACCTATTAATTAAGTTTTAGTCACTGTAACTGTTAATTGTTGCGGGAACATTACCATATAAAGACCGATGAAATATAAGTTCGTGACATATATTATGGTCTCTACCAGAATCTGGAAATTACAATCGCTCCAAAGCAATAAAACTATGGTGGTAGCTTGATTTAGCTTGGCTTGCCCTATACAAACATACTGTTACTGCGGTTATCTGGTACCATTAGAGTCATTACGATTCAAGTCCAAATCTCCCCAGACCAAGGATAGCCATTTTGTTTGAACAGACCTTTAAGAATATAGACGATATCCTGCATAAAGATGCGGGTTGTGGCAGTGAACTGGATTATGTAGAACAGACCTCTTGGGTGTTATTTCTTAAATACTTGGATGATTTAGAACGAGACAAAGCCACTGCTGCCGAGCTATCAGGTAAAAGCTACTCGCCTATTATTGCACCCGAATACCAATGGAATGTTTGGGCAACACCTAAATTAGCTAATAGTGCAATTGACCACAATGCGCTTACAGGTGATGACCTTGCCGATTTCGTCAACATTCAGTTATTCCCCTACCTTAAAAAGTTTAAGACCTCTGCCGAAAGTGCCGACACCATTGAATATAAAATTGGTGAGATATTCTCGGAGTTAAAGAACCGTATTCAATCAGGTTATAACCTGCGTGAAGTTATAAATCGTATTGATGAACTACGGTTTAGAACGCATACAGAAAAGCTTGAAATGAGTCATCTTTACGAAGATAAGATTAAGAATATGGGCAATGCTGGGCGTAATGGCGGTGAATACTACACGCCACGACCCTTGATTAAAACCATCGTTAAAGTGGTTGCTCCCGTGATTGGTAATACCATTTATGATGGTGCGGTGGGTTCTGCGGGTTTCTTATGTGAAGCCTTTGAATACTTAAAGCACAGCAAGACCTTAACCACCACGGATGTGGTTACCCTGCAAAAGAATACCTTCTATGGCAAAGAGAAGAAGTCTTTGGCTTATATCATTGGCACAATGAATATGATTTTGCACGGTGTAGAAGCACCCAACATTGTACATACCAATACCCTTGCTGAGAACCTTGCCGATATTCAAGAAAAAGACCGCTATGATGTGATTCTGGCTAATCCGCCATTTGGTGGTAAAGAACGTGCCGAAGTGCAGCAGAATTTCCCTATTAGAACAGGTGAAACAGCATCCTTGTTCTTACAGCATTTCATCAAAATATTAAAGGCAGGTGGTAAGGCGGGTGTGGTTATTAAAAACACCTTTTTATCCAACACCGATAATGCCTCAGTTGCCTTACGTAAGCAACTACTGGAAAACTGCAATCTGCATACCGTATTGGATTTGCCTGGTGGTACATTTACTGGTGCGGGTGTTAAGACCGTAGTGTTGTTCTTTGAAAAAGGCAGTGCTACTCATAATGTTTGGTTTTATCAACTCAATCTGGATAGAAATCTAGGCAAAACCAATGCCCTTAATGAAAAGGACTTGGAAGAGTTTGTTGATTTACAGAAGACCAAAGCAGAAAGTGAAAACTCTTGGAGCATTGCTGCAAAAGACATAGACCAAAGCACCTTTGATTTAAGTGCCAAGAATCCTAATAAGAAAGAAGAAGCAGCTCTACGCCAACCAACTGATATTTTGGCGGCTATGAAAGCACTGGATGAAGAGAGTGCTGCTATTTTGGACTCAATTCTGGACTTGCTATGAAACAGGGTTGGGAGATTAAAAAACTTGGTGATGTTTATGATGTT
>QVQF01000198.1 GCA_003584895.1 Methylococcales bacterium | reverse complement strand
GGGTTTAGCTGGTTTTTATACTGTTAGTAATGGTCTTTTCAGCCGTGTTGTCATTAAAGTGAAGAATGGCCTCAGGGAAAGCAGATCTCAGTCTAGCATTAAGAGGGTGCTCCATGTTTAATGCTAGTGTATATGTACTTCGCGAGTATTTGCTGAATCGCTTCTGCGTAAAGTGTAGCTGGTTGCTTTGTCGGCCTGCATGGGCGTGCCATCATTATTAAGTTGAATCAGTGTGCCTTCATCTTTAATGAAATATTGTTTTACGCTGGCATCAGCATTGCGTGGCGTTAAGATAACGTTATGTTTTTCTTCATCCCAGGTGTATTTGCCTTTTTCATAAAATTCTTTTGAAGATTCTTTTGCAGGTTGAGTGACTAGCAAATAAAGATTATTTTGCTTTAACGACAGTGTTGCTTTAATACCATTACAATTTTCACAAGGTAGGAAGCCGTAAAAAACACCATGAAATTCTTGGCCTTTTTCTACTGGGGCCATATGTACTGAATGGTCTGTGTTTTGTTCGAGGCTTTTAACTCGCGCTTTAAGGTAGTTTTCTTGAGCACTTAAATCAGTTGCAGCCATCAGGAAATGTGTGGGAAGTAGGCTGATAAAAATAACAACTAGACTTTTTTTAAACGATTTTTTAAATCTTGGCATATGAATTTCTCTTTTTGATGATTCGAGCTTGCTGATAAAGGTAAAAGTCTAAAGTTTACGCTGAAAATAGTACTTTTAAAACAATCTACGCATCGTTCAGATTAACTCAAATGAAGTTAAATAAAAGAATCAAGGGTAGCTCACAAATTTAGACTAGATTTAAAAAAAATGAGAGTTACACTTTTTGCTTTGTTGAGCAAGAGTGTAACTGCTGCAGTTTGTTAAATCTTAAGGCTAAACATAGCTTAAAAAATTAATGTGTCAATATTTTTCAGATGCACAGGCCATTGTTATTTTTAGTTCTTAGCGATTAATGGATATCGTCCCTTGATTAACAATGGCTTAATTAATAGAATCTGCCGGTTTTTCTTGTGGTGTGAAACTGTCTTGTTCGAAGGTTGGTGCTTTATTGCTTGTTGCGTTCAGGCCTTGATTATGGGTTCCTTGATCACTTGCAGCAGGGGTTGAAGCTCCTGCTACATTGGGTGAAATGCTTTCTACAGCAGAAACGTTCTCTTTATCTCCTGAAACAACATCAGTTGCGGTAGGTTCAGCAAGTACGCCAGCTGGACTGATAACGCCCGTATCTTTGGTTTTTAATAAGACTTTAACATCTGGGCCTAATGCGACAGAAAAGTCAGTTGAGGCGATGACCTGTTTAGTGAATCTATCGACAGCACGTAGCGTAACGTAAGTATTTTGTTTGCCAGGTGCATAGACACCTCCCACGATGATGACCGATTTATATTGTTTTAGGCGAGTTTTATCATTTTCGGATAGTAAGATCTCACCATCGTCTTTCATCATAAAAAGATCGGCGGGTAGGTCCATGCCAATGATTTGATAGCCAGCATCGTGCAATGAGGTCGCTATTTGATTGGAAATAATACGACCAAATGCAGATGTTTCTTTTAGATTTTTAACATTAAGTAATGTACTTACCAAAATTAATGTATTTTTGGGCATTTTTCGAGTAAATTTATCTTGAAGTTCGCTTGATGCTTTGTAGCTAGCTTCAACTAAATCTGTATTAAGATAGCCTTGTGTTTTATAGGAGCGATAAGCTGAGCTACATCCACTCAAGGTGATAATATTTATAAGTAAAGTAAGTAAGGTAATTTTTTTTAACATGAACAAGCTCCTCAGATATTAAGTGGTGTGATATAAGTCTTTATCTTTTCGATTAGTCACGGTTATGAGTGATAATAAATAGAAGCATTGCGACTAATGATTAATACTAGCCCATTGGGGGCTAGGTTGCAAGTATGATATGAGTATGGCTTGATGTTTAAAGTCTATCTATTTGAAAAGTATATTTTAGTTTGTTGAGTCTATTGTTACTAGCGCTCTTGCTATGGTGCGATGCTTGGTGATGCCGGTATTATGATTGACTTAGGTTAAGCTTCATTAGTGTGGTTGTCTGTTGCCTGTGCGGATAATGGCTTTTTGATTAAAGCGCTCAATGGTTGCGGATTAATGTTGGACTTTATTTAATGAGCAAGCAATGCTAAAGTTATACACTATTAAATTACTGGGTATTTATTGATAATAACCAGTGATCAATAACCTCAACTACTTTTTAGGATACTCTCATGGCTTTTGAACTTCCTGCTTTACCCTATGCAACTAATAGATTAGTGCCTTACATTTCAGAAGAGACCTTAGAGTTTCATCATGGTAAACATCACCAAACTTATGTAACTAATTTAAATAATCTAGTGCCTGGTACTGAGTTTGCAGACCTGACGTTAGAAGAAATAATACTTAAATCTTCTGGACCAATTTTTAATAATGCGGCACAAGTATGGAATCATACTTTCTATTGGAAAAGCTTGACACCAGATGGTGGTGGTGAGCCTGCTGGTGCTTTAGCCGATGCAATTAACGCTACTTTTGGTTCTTTTGAAAAATTTAAAGAAGAATTTTCTAAGTGTGCAGTCACTACTTTTGGCTCTGGATGGGCGTGGTTGGTAAAGAATGCTGATGGTAGTTTGGCTTTAGTGAGTACTAGCAATGCTGGTTGCCCATTAACGACAGGTCAAACGCCTTTATTGACGTGTGACGTTTGGGAGCATGCTTACTATATTGATTATCGTAATGCGCGTCCTGCATATTTGGAAGCGTTCTGGGCTTTAGTTAATTGGGATTTTGCAGCGGCTAATTTTGCTGGTTAATTTCACGCTTTAAGTTTGGTCGTTAAAAACCTTCTATGTCTTAAGGATGTAGAGGGTTTTTTTATGTGCGTGATAAAATATTTTATTTAAAATTAAATATTAAGGCGGTAATGATGATTAAAAGATGCTTTTTCTTAAGTTTGCTATTGCCGTTCGTTGCTAGTGCTGGGATGGTTGTGCCTGAGGCTATTAGAGCGCCAGCTGAACAAGTTGCTAAATTGACAGTGCATGCAGTGGGTGATCAGATTTATCAATGTGTTTTGCAGGAGTATGCTTATACTTGGCAAGCACAGGCGCCTGACGCCAGATTATTCGATATGTCGGGGCAGGTGGTCGGTAATCATTATTCAGGCCCAATATGGGAATACAAAGAGGGTAGTCGGGTTGTCGGGCGAGTTGTTAGTAAGCTTGATGTTGATTTAGGTGCATCAATTCCTTGGTTATTGGTCGAAGTCGTTGCGCATCATGGGGTAGGGATGTTTTCGGATATCAATTATATAACTCGGGTTAATACACGAGGTGGACTGCCACCATCGTCTTCTTGCAATGCCAATCATCTGGGTAGCGAAAAGCGCGTGAATTATACGGCTGATTATATTTTTTATACTGCTCGTTAAGCTAGTTCCATGACTAATAGTTATAGCTAATTGAGTAGTGGAAAAGTTTTATTGGTCGTGAGTGATTATTGAGTAACCTATTGTCGGTTTCTTTTAGTCTAGTAGATGTCTTTTTTATTTTGATAGGCAGTGGGGCGGTCTATAGCTAAATTTTTGCTATAAAATACTAATTTTAAAGCTTTAATGTTTTAAACGTAACTATGAATGTACTGCAATTTTTGCGAGATTGCGTTATAATGTCACAAAATACTATATATCCCCGCGCCACTACGCGCATCAAATACTCTACTACAGGTAAATCCATGTCCAATGATGTTTCAACATTACCCTCTTTCCGTGATTTAGCACTGATTGAACCCTTGCTAAAAGCTCTGGAGGATGTCGGTTATGAAACACCTTCGCCCATTCAGGCACAAGTTATCCCACATATGCTCCAAGGCAAAGATGTTTTGGGTCAAGCACAAACAGGTACCGGAAAAACTGCAGCCTTTGCGTTGCCAATATTGTCACGTATTGATTTGCGTAAAAAAGATCCGCAAGTTTTGGTTTTAGCTCCAACAAGAGAGCTTGCCATACAAGTTGCAGAAGCATTTCAACGTTATGCTACTCATTTAAAAGGCTTTCATGTGCTACCTATTTATGGTGGTCAAGATTATAGTACTCAGTTGCGTCAGCTTAAGCGTGGTGCTCATGTGGTGGTCGGTACGCCAGGGCGTGTTATGGATCACATGCGTAAAGGTACCTTGAATTTGGACGGCTTAAGCGTTCTAGTTCTTGATGAAGCTGATGAAATGTTACGCATGGGCTTTATTGATGATGTCGAGTGGGTACTTGAACAAACCCCAGATAATATTCAAATAGCGTTGTTTTCTGCGACTATGCCTTCGGTTATTCGTAAAATAGCTCAAGAATATTTAAATGAGCCTGAGCAGGTTACGATTAAAGTGACCTCTGCTTCAGCTGAAAATATACGTCAGCGTTTTTGGATGGTGAGTGGTGTACATAAATTAGACGCGCTAACACGTATTCTTGAAGCTGAAACGTTTGACGGCATGATTATTTTCGTCAGAACTAAGACTGCAACCATAGAGTTGGCAGAAAAATTAGAAGCGCGTGGCTACTCTGCTGCAGCTATTAATGGTGATATGTCGCAAGCCCTTAGGGAGCGAACTATTGCACATTTAAAAAATGGTAAGTTGGATATTTTAATTGCAACAGATGTTGCTGCTCGTGGATTAGATGTTGATCGTATTACTCATGTTGTTAATTATGACATTCCTTATGATACAGAGTCTTATGTTCATCGTATCGGCAGAACTGGACGTGCTGGACGCACAGGTGATGCGATTTTGTTTATTGCTCCTAGAGAAAGAAAGTTACTCGGTAATATAGAAAAAGCAACTAAGCAAAAAGTTGAAGAAATGGGCTTGCCTTCAACTGAGGTTATCAATAATAAGCGTATATCTAAATTTAAGCAGAATATTACTGATACCTTAGCTGCAGAAGAATTAAGCTTTTTCAGTCAATTGTTAGAACAGTATCAGCAAGAACATAATGTTTCTGCTTTGGAAATCGCTGCTGCCTTGGCTAAGTTGGTGCAGGGAAGTACGCCTTTATTGATGCAAAATCTGCCTAAGAAATCATTTGAAAGTAGAGAAGACAGGCCGCAGCGTGAACGTGGAGATCGTGGAGATCGTGGAGATCGTGGAGATCGTGGCGATCGTGATTCGTTTTCTCAAAGAGAAGATAGACCACAGCGCGATCGTAAAGCAAAGCCAAAGCGTGTATTTGGAGCGGGTGGAGCGGCGATTGAAATGGAAACTTTTCGTATCGAAGTTGGGCATACCCATGGCGTTAAGCCTGGCAATATTGTTGGCGCAATAGCTAACGAAACCGGAATAGACGGGGATCATATTGCTAGAATTAGAATCGAAGATCAATATAGTACTGTTGAATTACCAGCAGGTATGCCTAAAGAATTGATTGAAGAGCTTAAAAAAATAAGAGTTGCAGGGCAGCAGCTTAATATCTCGAAACTGGATGATAGCGTTAAAAGAGCAAGGCCTGAAGATATAGTTCGTAGGGCTAAGCCAGATGATGATGCAAAAAAAGTTGATAAGAGTAAAAAAAGAATGGGCTCTACATCAAGACGAGCAAAACCTAAGGCTGAATAATTAACGTATTTAATTAATAGTTTGTAGAGATGGTGTCGTTTTATAGCGATATCATCTTAACTATGCATTAATTTTCAATAAGAAGTAAGTAAATAGCTTGTAGAGCTAGAAGTTGTAAGGCTGTAATTCCCTCGCTTTTTGGATTTCACAATTAACATGAGTTAATTGGTTGTCTGCTTCATTTTCAAAATCATATAATAATTTACAAAATAACTGGTCGTTTGAGTGAAGTTGTTTATTAGAGAGATAGTTCATTAAATTGCCATAAAGAAATATATAAATCTTCTCTTAATTA
>QVQF01000149.1 GCA_003584895.1 Methylococcales bacterium | reverse complement strand
CTCACCATCATCCTCCTGTAAAAATAGAATTTTCTGTTCGTCATAGAACAACTCATTTGTAGCGCCTATGCCTTGAATGATACCTGTGATGATGTTGCCTGCCGAAGGCTGCCAGTAGGTCATGTTGTTGATGGCTTCGTTTTTAATCATTTGTTTATCCTGCTTGTTAATAAGTACAACTGAGTACAATTGTACGCAATTCATCGCAATCTTGCTTAATAGTGACAAGAGTCTGGGGACGCATGAAGAGTTCCCTTGACTAGCCTAGCAATACTCACTGTAATTTAAATAGAAACTGTTTTATTCGATCATTACGGTTTATCATGCGCCCCTAACACTATAATAATAAAAACAAACTAGGAGTGGAGTGTATGTTGCTATCAACATCAGTATCAATTGTAATTGCCTTATTAATGGGTATCGCCGGAGTAGGATTTGTACTTTGGCAATTAAAGCGCGTTTTCGCGTACGACCAGGGCAATGAGCTCATGCGTGAAATTGGCACCGCTATTCAAGAAGGCGCATCCGCTTTTTTGGCTAGGGAATACCGTGTCATCGCTATCTTTGTGGCCATTGTCGCCACTGTTATTGCCGTGTTTTTACAATGGCAAACGGCATTTTGTTTTGTTTCGGGAGCTATTGCGTCAGCCGGAGCAGGTTATCTAGGTATGTACGTAGCCGTCCGTGCCAATACCAGAACTGCTTCTGCTGCAAGTCGTGGCTTACATGAGGGCTTACGAGTTGCCTTCGGTAGTGGCGCGATTATGGGCATGTCTGTAGTCAGTTTCAGTCTTATTGGTATGACCGTGCTATTCCTTGTCTTTAATGGTAATCCTAACCAATTAACCTATATCACTGGCTTTGGTTTCGGTGCCAGCAGTATTGCCCTCTTTGCCCGAGTGGGCGGCGGCATCTTTACCAAAGCAGCCGATGTCGGTGCAGATCTAGTCGGCAAGATTGAAAAAGGTATACCAGAAGACGATCCACGCAACCCTGCTGTCATTGCCGATAATGTGGGTGACAATGTCGGCGATGTTGCAGGCATGGGGGCAGATTTATTTGAAAGCTACAGTGGCTCTATTATTGCAGCCGCTACACTGGGCGCAGCCTTGGGCAATGGCTCATCAGTAGCTTACATTGGCTTACCATTTTTAGTTGCAGCTGTTGGCGTAATCTCCAGTCTGTTTGGAATTTATATGGTGATTGGCAAGGAGCGCGATGAAAGCGAAGCTGCCAGTATCGCTGCCAATGCTTCATATTACTCAAAATCTGTTTATTATTTAAGCCAATACGTAGCAAAGATCAACGAAAACGCGTCGCTAGAAGACTTACTCACAGCTCTACGTCGCTCGGTTTGGGGCGCGTCTGTGGTTGTTTTAGGCTTAACTTTGCTTGCAGTGTTAATGTCTGGCTTACATTTTAATTATTGGTTGGTTATTGTGACTGGCTTAGTGGCCGGAAATGCCATTGCCTATGTCACAGAATACTTCACGTCTTATACCGAAAAACCTACCCTAGCGATTGCAAAAGCCACTCAAACGGGTGCAGCAACGACTATTATTCAAGGCTTAGCTGTAGGCATGATGAGTACCGCATTACCAGTACTTATCACCGCCTTTGCAATCCTTATTAGCATCTGGCTAGGACATAAAGCCGATGGCACACTGGCTGCTGGCTTGTACGCAGTCGCCTTGGCAGGTGTGGGCATGTTAAGCACACTAGGTGTTACCTTGGCGACCGATGCTTATGGCCCAGTCGCAGATAATGCTGGCGGCATTGCTGAAATGAGTCATCTTCCTGAAGAAGTCAGACACCGTACCGATGCGTTAGACAGCCTAGGCAATACCACTGCAGCAACCGGAAAAGGTTTCGCTATTGGTTCTGCGGTTCTAACCGCCTTAGCCTTGATTGCTGCTTACGTTTCCGCAGCTAAAATAGAGTCTTTGGACATACTCGCCCCTACTATGCTACCAGGGTTATTAATAGGCGCAATGATGCCCTATTTGTTCTCTGCTCTCACTATGATGGCAGTGGGCAAAGCCGCGCATGAAATCGTGTTGGAAGTAAGACGTCAATTTCAAGAAATACCTGGTTTAATGGAAGGTACAGGCAAACCCGACTACAAAACTTGTGTAGGCATTAGCACAGAAAGTGCCTTACGTGAAATGATTCTACCTGGGGCTTTAGCGGTACTTGTACCGATTATTGTTGGCCATGTACTTGGCAAAGAAGCGCTAGCTGGATTATTAGTCGGCACATTATTATCTGGCTTCCTACTCGCCGTGATGATGGCAAACGCTGGCGGTGCTTGGGATAACGCGAAAAAATACATCGAAACAGGAGAATACGGCGGTAAAGGCTCAGATTCCCATAAAGCCGCCGTTGTGGGCGACACAGTCGGCGACCCTTTCAAAGACACAAGTGGCCCCTCTTTAAATATCTTAATTAAACTGATGACGATTGTAAGCCTTGTGTTTGCTAGCTCATTTGGCTCAGGATGGTTGAGTTTCTAAGACTCTCTTGAGTTAGGCCGTAGCAATGGTTCAATTTTTCCCCTGCTCTCCCTAAGCGCTAAAGGCTCCGATCTGATCGGGGCCTTTTTTATGCCTGCTATTTTCTGCCAACTACACTAATACCGCCTATTCTTTAGTTGCATATCAATACGTTTAACATAGCTTTCATAAAGAAATGTTATGTTGACTGTCCTGAATATGTTTGAAGAAGCCCCCCATGTATAAGGTACACCTAGCCCAACTGTCCTATGATTTTAAAACCTTGCGTAATTTGATGGCCAAAGCTACGCCTTCACGTTCTGGTGATTATCTTGCTGGAGTAGGTGCCGCTAATAATCTTGAACGAGTTGCTGCACAATGGGCATTGGCTGACGTACCGCTTAAACAATTTCTTAATGAAGCACTAGTGCCTTATGAGCAAGATGAAGTTACACGTTTAATTATTGATGAACATGACAGCATTGCTTTTGCACCCATCAGTCACCTAACGATTGGAGATTTTCGTGACTGGCTATTGTCTGATCTAGCAACCACTGAAGTGCTAACTGCAATAGCTCAAGGTTTGACACCAGAAATGGTCGCTGCTGTCTCTAAAATTATGCGTATTCAAGATTTAATCTTGGTGGCTAAAAAATGCCGTGTAACGACTCAATTTCGAAATACTATTGGCCTAGAAAATCGCTTATCTACCCGCTTGCAACCCAATCATCCTACTGACAACCCAGCAGGTGTTGCCGCTAGTTTATTAGACGGTTTACTCTATGGCTGCGGCGATGCCGTGATTGGCATTAACCCGGCTTCTGACAATATTGAGGCGACCTTGCGGCTGTTGCATATGCTCAATGAGGTGATTGAGCGCTATCAAATACCGACTCAATCTTGTGTGTTAGCGCATGTAACCACCACTTTGAAAGCAATCGAACAAGGTGCACCGGTGGACTTGGTCTTTCAATCCATTGCCGGCACTCAAAAAGCTAATGATAGCTTTGGCATCAATCTGAATTTATTAAACGAAGCAAGACTTGCAGCCTTAGAACTAGGGCGTGGCACGCTAGGTAACAACTGCATGTATTTTGAAACCGGACAAGGCAGCGCGCTCTCGGCCAATGCCCATGAAGGACTGGATCAGCAAACTTGTGAAGCCAGAGCTTATGCGGTGGCACGTAAATTTAAACCGTTATTGGTTAATACGGTAGTCGGGTTTATTGGCCCAGAATATCTATACGATGGTAAACAGATTATCCGCGCCGGCTTGGAAGACCATTTCTGTGGCAAATTACTGGGCTTGCCGATGGGCTGTGATGTCTGTTACACCAATCATGCTGAAGCTGATCAAGATGATATGGATGTATTGCTTACTCAACTTGCTGTTGCTGGCAATACCTTCATTATGGGCATACCCGGCTCGGATGATGTGATGCTCAATTATCAGTCCACTTCATTTCATGATGCGCTTTATGTACGTCAAGTATTGGGATTACGACCCGCGCCTGAATTTGAACACTGGCTACAACAGCAAGGTATTTTTAATGCCGACAACCAGTTACTGCAAAAATCCGAAGTGCCGGCATTATTTAAAGCCTCTTTACAAAAACTAGGACGATAAGATTATGAGTGAACATAATGATCCAGCTGTTATCAGCAACTCATGGGCAAGTCTTAAACAATTCACCCCTGCACGTATCGCCCTAGGACGTGCAGGTATCAGCTTACCGACTCGCGCCAGTTTAGATTTTCAATTAGCGCATGCTTTGGCACGCGATGCGGTGAATATACCTATTGATTTTTCAGACCTCGACCTAAGCTTAAGTTTGATGGGTTTACAATCATTGACTTTAAATACCCAAGCAGAAAATCAGCAACTGTATTTACAGCGCCCTGATCTGGGACGCGTGTTAAGCGACGCTACTTTAGCGTGTTTACAACAGACCACAACAAAACCTACAGATGCGGTTATCGTTGTTGCCGATGGCTTGTCCTCTAAAGCCATACAGCAGCATGCCCTGCCCTTTTTAAGGCTATTACTCCCCCAGTTAAACGACTACCGCTTAGCGCCTCTGTGCTTGGTTAAACACGGACGAGTAGCGATAGGTGATGCTATTGCCGAACACTATGCTGCTAGACTGTGTATCGTATTGATTGGTGAAAGACCGGGTTTAAGCTCTCCTGATAGCATGGGTATTTATTTCACCTATCAAGCCAAAGCTAAATTAAGCACCGATGCTGACCGCAATTGTATTTCCAATATTCATAACAATGGACTAAGTTATGAACAAGCACTTAAGAAGTTAATGTTCTTAATCAAAGAGGCTGAAAAATTACAGCTTTCTGGTGTTAATTTGAAAGACGAATCGACTGATACAACAACTGATAATTCGCCAAAGTACGTTAATTTCTTGGTGGATTAAAGATTTTCGGGAACGCCGAACCCCAGCTCGGCGTAGCTAATAAAAACCTAGAGAGCTATTGGATGCGCTGAACAACGTGCAGCGCATCACTTTTGAATGATGCGCCTCCTAGCGTCGACACATCCTATGCACTTTTTTCATTCGAATAAACCCAAAACTTAGTAAACCTAATGCTAATAGAATGATAGTGTTGGGCTCGGGCATATTTGTAGGTACAGCTTCATTATAGGTAACGTTATTGATTAGATACCAATTTGCATTTCCCAATGGTCCGTTGGCGTAGGGGGAACTGAAAGTAAATTGAACTGCTGATACATTAGAAAGCTCAACATTGAACGTTGTCCATGTACTAGCATTAGGATCATCAAATTGCTGCGCTAATAATTGTCCAGCTGAGTTATATTCTGATACTGTCGTAACTGCAGCCCAATAAATATGCCCTACGAATGGCATAATATCGAATGAATTTAAAACTACTGGTTGTGAAAATTGAATGGTTTCCCCACTCATACCATATCCGTTAGCTGCTTCATAAGGTGTGCCCGCGTTAAAAAAACCATCGTTCGTATTATAAAGATTATAAGTAAATGTACCGTCAGCCCACGATGTGCTAGGTGCACCATTAAACTCGACCATAGCCGCTTGAACTATGTTGAATGTCGATAATAATAAAATTGCGATAAAATATTTCATAAATAGTAGTCCTATCAAAATAAATGATTAAATTCTTGTAAGGAGTTTGTTCTTTCGAACAATTAACTCTATGCAATTATTAAACCTTATTAATTTTATTGTTATTTTTCAGACGACTACAAGACAATTAAGGTAAGTGTAAGTGTAAGTGTAAGTGTAAGTGTAAGTGTAAGTGTAAGTGTAAGTGTAAAATATCCTGACAGTTCTCTGCTATTAATAGCTCACGTCTTTTTACACTCATGCCCCATCAGGATGTTAAGCATCGGTACGAAACAAAAAGTCAGCACCTTTCAGTTCATACCGAAAAT
>QVQF01000180.1 GCA_003584895.1 Methylococcales bacterium | reverse complement strand
ACACTCAAATAAACCGTCATACCGGCCGGGAAGCCTGTATGCAGTGCCGATGGTTATCTTTATACGTCCATGTAGACTAGATTCCGGCAGTCCATGCCGGAATGACGGGCTTTGAAACATTTGTGTATAAAGATGAGAACTGACCTACGGCATTAAGATAAAGTCAATTTACAGCCCAGCGCTGCTACAATTTTGCTGATGGTATCAAATCTAGGATTGCCGTTATCAGCCAATGATTTATAGAGGCTTGCTCTAGTAACGCCGACTTGTTTAGCAACCTCGGTCATACCTTTAGCTCGTGCCGCGGTATTTAGGGCATGGATAAAATCGGACATGTCGCCAGTGTTTGCAGATTCACGTAAAAAGCCTTGAATATCCTCGTCGGTTTCTAGATATTTTGCAATGTCAAAAGGGGTTAAAGTTTCGTTCATAAATTACTCCAAGTCTTTCAGGATGTTTTTGGCTTTTTCAATATCACGGCTTTGATTTGTTTTATCTCCGCCGGCCAACAGCAAAATGATCTGTTGGTTACGAAGTGTGTAATACATTCTCAAGCCGCCACCGAAGAAACAGCGCATTTCAAACAAATCAGCTGACAAGGGTTTGATGTCACCAAAATGGCCGTTTTCAACCCTAGACAGTCTAGCAAGTATCTGTCTTTTAACGGTCTTATCTTTAAGGCCAGTCAGCCAGATGTTAAATGTTCGAGTGCTTTGTAGTTCGTATTTCATGGGCTAATTGTATCTTTAGGGAAACATAAGTCAAGAATTAGTGCTGCTAACTTAATACGGAACAAGGCACTTAAGTAGGTCGGGTTAGGCGCTAGCCGTAACCCGACACACTACGAGGCAATGTCAGGTTACGCTGTCGCTAACCTGACCTACACCTTATTGCCATCTATGGTAACTGGATTCCGGCAGTCCATCCCGGAATGACGGTTTAGCCGCTGTATTTCACATAGAGCCTTTAAAATTGACGAATACTCAGAGCGTTAAAATGCCTTCGCTATCAATCTTCAGCCAAGCTAGTTAATAGTTCTTCACGAATTTTAGCTTGTTGCTCGGGATCGGTAATAGGCTGTAAGTGTTGGTCGGTAATATAGAACATATCTTCAGCACGGCTGCCGATGGTGGTGATTTTTGCATTGAGTAAATTAACGTGCTGGTTGATAAAAGCGCTACCGATTTTAGCGAGCAATCCCGCATGATCGGTGGTGATGAGTTCTATCAACGTATGTCGATTTAAAGGATCAGCAATGAATTTAATACTGGTGGCAATAGGAAAATGTTGGGCTTGTCGTGATTTAGATTGACGATGGATATTGATGTGGCCTTTTACTTCGCCGTCCAAAAGATTCTGCCGCAATGCTGAGCATATATGAGTGACTCTACAAGACTCATTAATAGGTTCGCCAGATTGTTCTAAGACCTGAAAACTATTGAGTGCATAGTTATTCTGTGTGGTCATGATGCGGGCGTCTAATATGGTGAGGCCTAATTGATCCAGCGATGCAGTACTGATGGAGAAAATAGGTCCAACATCTTTAGTGTAAATAAACACATCAGCACTGCCATGCTGAGTTTGTGGGCTCAGTAAGACTAGCGGCAAATCAGCTTCATTAACAGAACTAATGGCCATGGTGTGCCAGGCAATTTCGTCTGATGAATAACGTAAAAAATAATCATCGTTAGTGTGTTGCCAAACATGGTTAATGAGCTCGTTACTTAAGCCTAGGTTGAGGAGTTTGTCTTTGGCTTCTTGTTTGTTTTCTAGTAAACGATCTTCTAGTGCGCTGGGATTTTGTAGGCCATGACGTAAGGCGCTGTGAGTAGCTAAATAGAGTTCTTTCAGTAAGGAGTCTTTCCAATCATTCCATAATTCAGGGTTGGTGGCGCGTATATCCGCTACCGTTAGTAAATAGAGATGATTAAGGTACTCTACACTGCCGACTTTTTGAGCAAATTCATGGATGACATCAGGATCGCTAATGTCTTTGCGTTGAGCCGTCGTAGACATCAATAAATGCGTGCGCACTAGCCAAGCGATTAGATTAGTATCATGCTTTGATATAGCGTGTTGTAGGCAAAAATCGCGAGCTATGTTTTCACCGAGCTTGGAATGATCGCCATTTTGGCCTTTGGCGATATCATGAAGTAGCCCAGCAAAAAACAGTAGTTCTGGTTTGGCTATGAGTTTAAACACGCTATTGCAAAGTGGGAATTCATGGCGATGAGCTTCTAAGGAAAAGCGTCGTAAGTTACGGATAAGAAATAAGGTGTGTTCGTCGACGGTATAAATATGAAATAAGTCATATTGCATACGCGCAATAATATTGGCAAAGCAGGGTAGGTAGGCGGCTAATACACCATAACGATTCATGCGTCTGAGTTCATGAGTCAGGCCATGCGCTCTACGAAATATTTCGATAAAGAGTTGATTGGCGCATTTGTTATGTCTAAAGCTGTCATCAATCAGCGGTAGGCTTTTCCGTATCAATCGTATCGTGGTGGCCCGAATACCTTGCAGTGTAGGGTTAAGCTGTAGAATTAAAAAAACTTCTAAAAGAGCCAGCGGGCGCTGTTCAAATAAGCGATCGTTAGTGGTTTCAAGATAACCATTGATAGCGACAAAGTCATCGTTAATAGGGGTGATTCTGGCGAGTTCATTGGTGATAAAGCGCTCATTGAAGAGTTGTAATAACATTTCATTAAGCCGTTCTATGCTAAGCAAAGTTTTAAAATAAAACTGCATAAACTCTTCAACGTCTTGATTAGGTCGTTTGGCAATAAAGCCAAATTGCCTAGCCAGATCGCGTTGATAATCAAAAATAAGTCGGTCTTCAGCGCGGTTTGTGAGCAGATGCAGTGCATAACGAATACGCCAAAGGACGTCGCGTGCAGCAATGAGTTCGGTGTATTCAGCTTCGGGCAAGAAGTCGTATTTAATTAATTCTTTGAGGGTTGATGAATTGTAATGGCGCTTAAAAACCCAGGCGATGATTTGCATATCACGCAAGCCACCAGGACCTTCTTTGATATTAGGTTCAAGGTTATAGGCGGTATCATGGAATTTAGCGTGGCGTAGGCGTTGCTCTTCCATTTTGGCGGCAAAAAACTGATCGGAGGGCCAGATTTTATCAGGTGTGATGCGTAATTTAAGTGCTTCATAAAGGACAAGCTGTCCAGCAATATGGCTGATTTCAGTCAGGCTAGTCATGATGGTTTGATCATCCAACGCAGCACTCACGCATTCATCAATAGTGCGTACGCTATGGCCTGGTTTTAAGCCGATATCCCAAAGAAAGGTAAATAAATCTGATAGCGCTTCTTGATAGGGTGCGGTATCGTTAGAATCGAGTAGGATAATGATATCAATGTCAGAATGCGGGAATAGTTCTCTACGACCATAACCACCGACTGCGCATAAGCTAAGTTGTGTGGCAAAGGTTCCTAGGAAATGATCCCAGCAACAGCTTAAGATTAAATCGATAAAATCAGATTTTTCTTTCAGTAGATCCGAAACAGAGTGTTGAGGATCAAACTTGAGCTTTAACTCTAAATCTTTTTGTTTTAATAGATGCTTAAATTGCTTGAGGCTATCTTTTTGCGTAAAAAGGCTGACATTGATGTAGTTTTTCAAAATAGTGCTTGCTCTTCTTGGCGTAGCGTAAGAATTTCATAGCCATTTTCTGTGACTAGCAGGGTATGTTCAAATTGTGCTGATAGGCTGCGGTCTTTGGTGACGGCTGTCCAGCCATCGGCTAAGACTTTAACGTGATATTTGCCTAAATTAATCATGGGTTCAATGGTGATGATCATGCCGGCTTCTAAGGTAAGGCCAGTGCCGGCCTTGCCATAATGTAGGACTTGAGGCTCTTCATGGAATTTTTTGCCTATGCCATGTCCACAAAAATCTCTAACCACTGAATAGCGGTTGCTTTCAGCATGTTGTTGTATGGCATGACCTATGTCACCTAAGGTAGCGCCCTCTTTGACTTGCTCTATGCCTAGGAACATAGCTTCTTGAGTCACTTTAATTAAGCGTTTGGCATGGGGGCTAACTTCACCTACACAAAACATTTTGCTGGTGTCGCCATGATAATCATCTTTAATGACCGTAATATCGATATTAACGATGTCGCCCGATTTAAGTTTCTTGTCACAGGGTATGCCGTGACATACCGTGTGGTTAATGGAGGTGCAGATAGATTTTGGAAAGCCGTGATAATTGAGTGGTGCAGGAATGGCTTGTTGTACATCAACAATATAATCGTGACAAAGTTTGTCGAGTTCATCAGTAGTAATGCCAGGAACAACGTAGGGTTCTATCATTTCTAAAACTTCGGCAGCCAACTTTCCGGCGACACGCATTTTTTCAATTTCAACAGCGGTTTTAATAATGATGCTCATTAGTGATCAGGTTTTGGGTTATAAAGATGATGAGGCTTAAGCTTTCAAAGCTAACAATGGCAAGGGCTTAAGCCATTAAAAGCGCGTCTTGAATCTTGAGCGGGTAGGTGATTTTAACAGAGGTTTGCTTGTTGTAAAAAGTTAATTATGGTATAAAGGCGTGTTAAATTTTTTAACAAATACTCACGCTTATCGTCACGTTTGCTAGGGTGCTGACTACATCATGCAGTTAGTTAGCCAACGGGGTAAGTGGAGGCGTAACCCAACTCGGAATGATTATTCCGACTTTAAAAACTTAGGAGATATAAATGGCAGCAGTATCCATGCGTCAAATGTTAGAAGCGGGTGTTCACTTTGGACATCAAACTCGTTATTGGAATCCGAAAATGGCACCTTATTTATTCGGAGCTCGTAACAAAATCCATATCATCGATTTGGAAAAAACGCTTCCATTATTTAATGACGCTATGAATTATCTGAGTCAGATGGCTGCAAACAAAGGAACTATCTTGTTTGTTGGTACTAAAAAATCAGCGCGTAAAGTAGTTGCAGAACAAGCGACTCTTTGTGGTATGCCTTATGTTAATCATCGCTGGTTAGGCGGTATGATGACTAACTTTAAAACGATTAAGAAATCAATTAACCGTCTTAAAGAATTAGAAGCTATGAAAGCTGATGGTACGCTTTATCAACGTTTTGGCAAAAAAGAAGCGTTAGGTATGGAACGTGAGCTAGAAAAACTAGAACGGAGTCTAGGTGGTATCAAGGATATGAAAGGCGTTCCTGATGTTATTTTCGTATTAGATGTTGGCTATGAAAAGAACGCTATTAGCGAAGCTCAAAAACTAGGTATTCCAGTTGTCGGTATTGTTGATTCTAACAATTCACCTGAAAAAATTGATTATGTTATTCCTGGTAATGACGATTCAATTCGTGCTGTTAAATTGTATTGTGAAACCGTTTGTGCGGGTGTACTTGATGCAAGATCAGCAAGTTTAGGCATGTCAGCTAAGGCTGATGATTTTGTTGAAGAAGCGGCAGCAGCAGAGTAACTCTGTTTTTGCCCGCAGGATCTCCTGCGAAGTAAGCGATTAAGATTAAGCCCAAAAGCGCCCCCTCATAGGGGCGTTTTTACAGTGACGACATAATTTAAGGAAACACAAGAATGAGTATTAATATTAGTGCAGCAATGGTAAAGGAGCTACGTGAAAGAACGGCCTCCGGTATGATGGAATGTAAAAGAGCTTTAGTTGAAGCTGAAGGCGACATGGAGTTAGCCATTGAGAATATGCGTAAATCTGGTTTAGCTAAGGCTGATAAAAAATCAGGTCGTATTGCCGCTGAAGGTATTATTGGCGTTAAGGTTAGTGAAGATGGCAAAGCTGTTGCCATCGTTGATATTAACTGTGAAACAGATTTCGTTGCTAAAGCAGATGATTTCGTTGGCTTTGTTAATAGCGTAACGGTTGCTTTATTGAATGCTGATAATATTGAAACCGAAGAACAATTATTAGCGATGCCATTGGAAGATGGTATTAGTGTTGATGAAATGCGCCGTGGCTTGATTTCAAAGCTAGGTGAAAACATCACTGTTAGACGTTTTGAAAGATTTAAAGCGACTGAAGGCGGTACTGCTTGTTATTTACATGGCAGCAAAATTGGCGTAATTGTTGAGCTGGCCACACCAGACCAAGAATTAGGTAAAGATATCGCTATGCACATTGCCGCTAGCAAGCCTGTTTGTGTTTCTGCAGATCAAGTTTCTGCTGATACTATTGCTAAAGAAAAAGAAATTTTCTTGGCTCAGCAAGAAGA
>QVQF01000048.1 GCA_003584895.1 Methylococcales bacterium | reverse complement strand
TAAACCCACCTTTCTTACCCCTCATATAGACCTTTAACTTTCCAAGATAAAGCCTATATGAGGAGTAACCGAGCTCTCGTTTAACACATGAAAGCTCTCTAAGGGGCAGATACAAGCTTATATGCCCCATACCGTCAATTTTTACCCCCCTTATGATCGCTTTCGTTAGACGGTTGAAAGCTCTATAGGAGGCTACCTGCCCTATATCTTCACAAGTTAAGCCTGTCGTTTGACTAATTAAAACATCGTTAAAGGGCTATAAATTCAACTTCCTTGCAATGACACGACCGAATCGGCATTATTAATCGATGCATCTTTCAATAGTAGCTTGATTTTAATCGATAAATTAATAGATTAAGCCCTTAAACAGCCCTAGGCTTCAACATAGATGTTTTACCGACCATTACATCGACCGTTTTTAACAAGCGTTTAAATACAGACTCCTGAAGATAGGGGATATTATGCTTCTTGCATATGGCCATGACTTGAGGCTGCACTTTTTGATATTGACTTAAAGGCATAGCTGGCCATAAATGATGTTCAATTTGATAATTTAACCAACCATAAAAGAAGTCATTTAAATTAGATCCGGTTGGATAATTAACCGAACCTATAATCTGCCGCAAATAAAACTCACCTTTACCACTGGCTTTTTCATCAAACATCATCACATCATCTCCAGCATGATTGGGCATCATCACCAGAAAACTGTGCATATTAGTAAATATTTCTGCCAGTATTGAGTTAATGAATACACTCATAACGGCAATACTACCTAAAGGTAGAAACAACAAGGGCAGCAACACGAAACGATAAGTTACGTAAGGCAAAATACTTTGCAACCATAAACCCCTACCCTGCTCAGTGAACAAACTCCAAGCGCCTAGTCTAGTCATCACGAGCTCTGGCTTGCCTTGCTGTCTGGCAGCATTTAAGCATAGCTCTTTATGCGTTCTTGGCGTGTAATAGACCAGCTTCCATACCCCAGAAAAAAACGCGACGATCAAATAGCGTTGCCACATAGGCAGCGTTGATTGCCTTAACCATTCCATATTATGCTGGGCATTATTGGGGTCATTTATTTCACCCAAGCTATAATGATGCAATACGTTATGCTCATATTGCCAACCAGAATGCGTCATCCAATCTGGCCAATCCAGAAACCGTCGCCAGCCTTGAGCAAATTTCTTACTGGTATAGTTTTCGTTGATACCGTCAATTTTATCGTAGGCTCTATGCACAATAGGATGTCCTACTTGTGTCCAACGCGTAAAACTACCTTGACTAATTAATAAGGCAGAAATAGGATTAGGGAAAATCCAAGCGGTACCATAACCCACCAGGGTACAAATCTTGCCCCAACGCTCCATACTTTTTAAGTGTTCAAAATCCTCAACACCTAAACTAGCCAACGCTTGCTCCTGAATTTCGCTGATATCTCTGGCTAATTGCTCGCGATCTACTGATTGGTAACTATCTAAACTCAAAATATTCTGTTCCTATACGGTGCACTGGAGGAAGGTTAAAAACGTCATGACGGATAAACTTGTATTACTTAAGATTTCATAAAAACTCATGCGCCAAAGGCAAAAGAGCTTAGTCGCTGTTGGCTGATGCTATCGCAAACGACAAGTAATAAAAAAGGCCTAGGTAATAGACCTAGACCTTTAAATTATTTGAAACTAGTAAGAAGACATTTACTCTTAACCGGCTGATTACAAAATTGTAGGTCACATGCTATATTCTAGCTAATATACCTTAATGAACCTTTATATAGCAACACTCCAAGCCTAGCATGACTTTCAAAAATAGACTCAATTTTATCTGCTGGAATGTATAAGCTTAGAGAGCTTAAATATAAATAACCTCACTACGACGATTTGAGGCGTCTTCCTTACCTACAACGATCATGAAAATCCTATATAACTTAGATAACGATCTTAACGTTTGATATTTTTCGCAACACATCAAATGCTTCAATCGCGGAAACATACCCTAACGGTCTTTGGAGATACCTACACCAAAGTCTTTTTATTTTTTTGAAATGTCGAGATTCCAAATATCAGGATGTTTTGCTCCTTTGCTCAAATTACATTTTTGACAAAGAATTTGAAGATTTTCTTTAGTATTACTACCTCCTAGAGCCAAAGGCATAATGTGGTCAACATGGAAGCCATGTTGCACATCAACCTTACAACGGGCGCATCTGTGATTTTGTAATGTTCTAAGCTCCATTATGTCGGCAGCAGTATGCTTCCCTCCGCTAATCTGCTTTGATCGCGGTGTATTTCTATGGGCAGTATTTGCTACTTTTCTTTCTTCACATTCAAAATTAGTGATAGCAATTGCAATAGCTGCTTCTTTTCTTTTTAGTTTTAATACTCTGGCTTCACTAGCGTCATTTTTATGTTGAATACGTTTTTGATTTTCTTCTCGCTGAGCCGTCTCAGCAACTTGTAAGCAAGTATTACATTGGTGACCAATAAATGTGCCTTGACATCGCAAGCATGTCCTCGTCGTTGAAAGCTTAACTCTCTCAAGAAGACTGTTTAATTGGATCTTTTTGTTTGTTGTAACAAGATCAAAATTCTCTTGTTTAATTCGCGCGTGGTATGTTGACAGTATCTCACTAACAATTTTACTACCCTCAATTGGAAATTTAATTAATTCACAGCTTTTGCATATAGGAGTTGATAGACTAGGTTTACAAACTTTTCCGCAAAACTTACACTTTATATAAATGGCCATAAGAAAAAATTTCTTTATTTTATTAAGGATATCAATTAGTACGCAGGGGAAATAGGCGATAGTCGTATTGTGCCGCATGCAACATAAATGCGCATATTCTTTATGACACACTCCTTAGATGCATAACTCTACATATACTCTGACAGTCATCAAATAACCTGCAATAAAAACTAAAAGTGACAGGCATAAAAAAGGCCTAGGTGAAAACACCTAGGCCTTTATATATTCTTTGGAGCTAGTGAGGGGATTCGAACTCCTGACCGGCTGATTACAAATCAGCTGCTCTACCAACTGAGCTACACCAGCGAACAAGCGCTTATTATACCTATTTTTTTCTCTTTGAAAACCACTTTTTTTATTTTTTTTGCTTTCCTGCGAATTTACTTTTACTTGAACCCTTTTCATTGCGCTTATTATCAAAACCTGTGTACTTGGTTTTAAAGGTTTGAGTCTTAGCCGGTGCCTCTAGCGTGCCCTTAGGTTGATAAGAGGGAATTAAATGCTGCTTACCATTACCTATGAGGTCATTACGGCCCATGTCATTCAAGGCGTCACGTAACATAGGCCAATTTTTAGGATCGTGATAACGTAAAAAAGCTTTATGTAAGCGGCGCTGTTTAAAGCTTTTAGGTATAGGCATATCTTCAGCCTTACGACTGACTTTGCGCAGAGTATCTTTACCCGAGTGGTACATGGCCGTAGCAATCGACATAGGTGAAGGCAAAAAAGCTTGCACCTGATCGGCTCTAAAACCATTACGTTTTAGCCATAAAGCCAAATTAAGCATATCGAGATCAGTCGTGCCTGGGTGAGCAGCAATGAAATACGGGATTAAATATTGTTCTTTACCGGCTTCTTTAGAATATTTATCAAACATCTCCTTAAAACGATCATAAGTACCCATACCTGGCTTCATCATTTTTGATAACACGCCCTGCTCGGTATGTTCTGGAGCAATTTTAAGATAACCACCGACATGATGTGTGACCAGCTCTTTAACATACTCAGGTGACTCTACCGCCAAATCGTAACGTAGGCCTGAGGCGATAAAAATCTTTTTAATACCCGGTAAAGCACGGGCCCTGCGATACAGCTTTATCAGCGGCGTATGATCAGTATTTAAATTAGGACAAATACCTGGATAGACGCAAGAGGGTAAGCGACAAGAAGCTTCAATCTTAGGATCTTTACAGGCCAAGCGATACATATTAGCGGTAGGCCCACCTAAATCAGAGATATGGCCGGTAAAACTAGGTGAGGTATCACGTATGGCTTCAATTTCTTTAATAATAGAATCTTCTGAACGACTTTGAATAATACGACCTTCATGCTCAGTGATTGAACAAAAAGTACAGCCACCAAAACAACCGCGCATGATATTGACGGAATGTTGGATCATTTCAAAAGCGGGTACGTTGGCACTGCCATATTCTTTATGCGGTACGCGCGAATAAGGTAGATCAAACACGCCATCCATTTCTTTAGTAGACAAAGGAATTGGCGGCGGATTAATCCAGACTTGACGTGTGCCATGTAGCTGAATCAATGCCCTAGCATTACCGGGATTCGTCTCGCCGTGCATAACACGAGAAGCATGAGCATACAAAATGGCATCATCTTTAACGTCTTCATAAGCCGGCAAACGAATAACAGTTTGCGCACGTTGAGTCTTACGTAATAATAACTTATCAAAGTGAATGACTTTTTCATCGCTTTCACTAGCTTCTGGCTTTTTATCGCAGGCCGGTTGCTCTTGATAAGGATCAATAACCACCATAGCAGCGCCAGGCTTATCAATATCGGTAGAATCTTTAACTAACCAACCAACGGGGATTTGTTTAACAAAATGTACGGTGCCGCGTATGCCTTTTAAATCAGCAATAACCTCACCATTAGCCAAACGATGTGCGATTTCAACGACTTGGCGCTCGGCATTACCATAAACCAACAAATCAGCTTTAGCATCAAGCAGCACTGACTTACGCACTTTATCTGACCAATAATCATAATGGGCAATACGTCGTAAACTGGCTTCTATGCCACCTATAATAATAGGCACTTCTTTAAAGGCTTCACGGCAGCGATGCGAATAAACATTCACCGCACGATCTGGACGTTTGCCTGCAACGCCATTTGCAGTATAAGCATCGTTAGAGCGAATCTTTTTATCGGAGGTATAGCGATTAACCATGGAATCCATGTTGCCGCCAGTTACCCCAAAGAATAAATTAGGCCTACCTAGCTTGGTAAAATCTTCAGCACTGGTCCAATCGGGTTGAGAAATGATCCCTACTCTAAAGCCTTGCGCCTCTAATAAACGTCCAATCAGCGCCATACCAAAACTAGGATGATCTATATAAGCATCACCAGTCACTAAAATAACATCGCAACTATCCCAGCCCAACTCATCCATTTCTGCCCGACTCATAGGCAAAACAGGGGCTACACCAAAGCGTTGCGCCCAGTATTTGCGATAACTAAAAAGGTTGGGGGCATCGGGCATCGCTGAGGTATTCATGGTTTTATCACTAATTTGAAGGTACTGCTGTTATGTTTTTTAAGTTCTTTTAAGAAATACGGAAAATCAATTTGGTACTGTTGCTCAAGCGCCAAGGCGTAATCTCTTAAGCCTTGTAGACTATGACGCGGAGTGTAATTATTAAACGCTAAAGCAATAATATTGCCTCTGTCTTTAACTGGCAAAAATAGCGTTTGCCAATTGAAGCTATCACCTATCCATTTTGAAACTTGCTGAAATTCTGGATTATGCGTGCCCCCCCAAAGATTAATCACCAGTATGCCATCTTTTTTTAACAAGGCTTTACAGGCATCAAAGAAGGCCGCATTACAGATAGAACTAGCCATACCTTCATGATCAAAGGCATCAATAAATAATAAGCTATAGTGCCCTGGATAGACTTCAGCGCGCTGTCGTATGTACTGACCACCATCATCGATGATCACTTTTAAACGTGCATCTAAAGGTAAACCGAAATAACTGCGAGCAATCTTAACGACACTTTTTCTATACTCTACCGCCTTTAAACGGCAGTCCGGAAAATGTTCTAACAAATGCTTGGTTAATGAGCCCCCCCCTAAACCAACAATCAAGGCATCATCAGCCAAGGCTGGTTTAAATAACATCCAAGCCGTCATAGATTTCACATACTCTAACTCTAACTGCTGAGGATCGGTTAGACGCATACTGCTTTGTCTCGGATAGGAGCCGAAATGTAGTGATCTGACGCCCTTGGTCTCGATAACCTCTATAATCCCCTCGTCATCATGACTCTCGTGGATTAACAGCCCCTCATATTTATACATAGCAGATGTGTTAGTTTTAAATAAAGTGATTATACACGAGGCTAGCTTTTTACTGATGGTATTGATTCTTATTTACCTATTAACTGATGTAAGCAAGCATTCAGCGGTTTAAAAACAAATAATGAGGTCGCTATCGCGACGATGTGTTAATCGGGTATTCGCACCCGAGGGCGAGATACTTTCTTTTGCTCCGCCAAAAGAAAG
>QVQF01000076.1 GCA_003584895.1 Methylococcales bacterium | reverse complement strand
CCGTATTCCTCATCACCCAGTGTGAAGGCTAGGTATTCTTTACCAATGACCCCTCCTACTAATGATTCTTGATTGTTCTGCATAAAACTCTCCACTTATTAAATTTCAGCTGTTTTGTTCAGGGCTATGAAAATAAACTATTTATTGATCACTTTTATGACCATTGACCAAACGTAATCACTCTAGTTTCATTTAGCTAATATTAAAATTTTCTCGGTGATCTCTGAGAGCGGTAGCACATAATCTGTACACCCTAATTTGAATGCTGCTCCAGGCATACCCCAAACTACACTGGATTGCTCATCTTGTATGACTGTTTTTGCTCCGGCTTCATGCATGCTTTTCATACCTAAAGCACCATCTGCGCCCATTCCCGTTAATAAGACACCAATAGCATTAGTGCCTACATTTTTGGCTACCGAATGAAACAGAGCGTCAACAGCAGGTTTATGCCTATTAATAAGTTCACCATTATTTAATTGAATAACGTATCTAAAGCCTTCCTTAATCACTGTCATGTGTTGATCACCTGGTGCTAAGTAGATATGTCCATTCTCAATAACTTGACCGTGTATTGGAATACAAGCCGTCATTTGAGAAACCAAATCAATATGTCTTGCTAATGATTCACTAAAGGCTGCTGGTAAATGTTGAACAATCAGCACGGCATGGGTGTCTGCGGGCAAATCTTTAACGACGTGTTTAATTGCTTCTGTACCACCAGTGGATGCGCCAATTGCAATTATTTTATGGCTAATCGTTGTTGTTTTTCTTATGACATCTGTTTTTGGTTTAATAACTAAAGAAGTAGTGGTATCTCTGTTATTTAATGCTCTATTGTCTAGGCTTCTAAGATTGGCGCGTGCGGCCATTTTTACTTTAGCAATAACTTCATCTGCATAGCTATTAAGCGTACTAATTACATCAACTTTTGGCTTGGCAATAAAATCAACAGCTCCAAAGGTTAGAGCATCCAAAGTAACTTCGGCACCTTTTTCAGTGAGTGTTGAAATCATTACTACCGGTGTAGGTCGCAATCGCATCAAATTCTTCAAGAATGTAATGCCATCCATATGCGGCATTTCTATGTCGAGAGTTAATACATCTGGATTCAATTGTTTAATCATCTCTCTGGCAATAAGGGGGTCAGCGGCTACACCTACAACCTCAATATCAGGTGATGAATTTAATATTTCAGTTAATATTTTTCTAATTAAAATTGAATCATCAATGATTAATACTCGTGTTTTACTCATATACTATCCTTTGAATTTTATTTAATCGCTATACCTAGTCTCAATAACTCACAGCAAGAAAAAAGAGCGGACATTAAAGAAATAGATGTTCTAAAAAAACCATTTTTCCTAGTAATAAGAAGTCTTAAAAAAGTTCAACTTCACCTTCAACAGGAGCATTTTTTAGAACACTCAAGTACTGTTTTTCTCTTTGGGCAATCGTATCGTTATGTAAGTCCTGGATTTTTTTCATACGCACTTTCCCTGTTTGTGGAAAATAAATGATTTTTCTAGGATAAATATCACCTAAATCATGAGATAAAAGATTTAAGCCTTCCTGCTCAATATAATCCAATACAAAATCAATGTTTTTAATGCCAACATCAGTCAATGTAGGGATAATCTTGCCGCCACCAAATACCTTTAGCTCTAAGTTCTTTCTTTTTCCTCCATTGCTCAATATGGTATTAATTAAATGTTCCATGGCGTAGTTCCCGTAACGAGTTGCTTGCCCAACAATTGCCTCACTACCTTTTTTTAATTTTTCTGAAGTTGTTATGGGTAACATAAAGTGATTCATACCCCCGATCCCCATCTCTCTGTCTCTAATACAGGCGGATACGCAAGAGCCTAAAACTGTCGTAATCAACTCATTTTCTTGTGTCACATAATATTCGCCAGGTAGAATCTTGGCGGCAATGAGTTCAAATGTCTTATCCCAGTAGCGATTTATATGTTCAAATCCGATTACCGATGGCCTACTCACTTTGACAACAATATTATTCATGGTGAATTACTTTTCCTGTGCGGATTACATCCAGTTCGTCTATTACTTTATCGTCCATTTATAGTATAAATAACACTGTTTCAGGCTTGGATTTCTAATTCATCCAATAAACCAAGTAATCTTGCCGATTCTACAAACTTCAGGGAAGGCTTAATAAAAATGACTTGTTTTTGATTTTTGATAGCATCTTTTTTTAATGCAAAAAGTAATTGTAAGGTCGAAGTATCTATAGATTTGACCTGAGAGGCATTGATTTCAATTGCATTATTTTCAGCATAAGATTTCTTGAGTCTCTCGTATAAATTAACGACATTTTGAATATTTAAGGTTGCATCAAGTTCAATAACTGAATTGCTATCTTTATCTGTCGTAGTACATGGGTCAGAATCTTGTTCGCTTAGTAATAAGTCCACTAATTCTTTAATTTCGTTACCACCACTGTCGATGTCAAAGAATTCATATCCGCTTTTACTCTCTACTTCTTTTGTATTTTTATTAGCGTCGTTTTGTGCGTGCATAGGTACGCTGGATATTAGTGCTTCATTGAATAAGTTATTTTTATTATTAGTAGGCATAATTTATTTACCTTAAAAACCATATGTAAAAGTTTCAATAAGTATTAATAAGCGAAAATCTTAATGTCAAATCACCTAAATGAAAACGAAACATTAATCAATATATCTTTAACTGTCGCGTAGTTGGTTTCTATTAGGGTACCTAGTTGTAGAATTAAAAATGGCAACAAATAACAGGCCGAAAGTATACCTTATTCTTAGTTTTAGTGATGTTAATTAAATGACTAAATATTGCAATTATTCTCTTATTTTTCAGTAACTTCATTAATTTTTGTCTTTAGTAATAGCAAGGTGATATCTAGATATAAAATATAATTGATGATGTTAAAGTGAAGTGGTTTTCTAGACTTGAATTAAGGTTTATTTTAATAACCTATTTTCGAAATATTGACGATAAATCGAAAATAAGCCGCGTAACCAACGGTCAAATTTTACTTAATTAGCAGAAGGTTGATCGTGCATTGTTGTGAATGGGTAGGGCGGGGTGCGGTATGAATAATCTTTAGGGACGATTATTGATTGTTTTAACTGGTAACTGCAGGAATTTTGAATCAAGCTTATAACTTAATTTTGGTGGCGGGTGCCGATGCTGGCAAATATTAATACTGAATACTTGAAAACTATAGAAATGTAGAAGCTTAAAATAATTCTACATTATCAGGAGAGCTAACTTGACAGGCATTTTTAGCAGCTATAGCTTCATCAATAGATTTTCCTTGTAAAATGGTATCAAACATCACTTTCTCAGATTCCATAGTATATCTTGATCGTATCTGACTCTGAAGTTCCTGCCATTCACTAGGATTAAAAGCTTTGTCTGGACTTTCAACTAATTTTGATAAGCCTCTCAAATTAGAAGTAACATGCTGTAAACATTGCTGCATACGATCATAAAACTGAAAAGCAATAATGGCCGTTTGAATTTTTTCTTTTGTTTCTAAGCAGCAAGCCAAGGCTTCACTCCTCGGATCAGAAGCCTCTAGAGACAGCAAATGGCTATTAATCATCTGCATATTTTTAATAATATCTGTGAACGATTCAGTCAGCGTATTTACAGATAAATCACTTTCTTGCAAAATAACGTCGACCTGAACTGCCGATAAAGTCAATAATTTGACGGTCTCTTGAGCTTGATTTGAATCAGAATCAAGTGCTATTGGATCGTAATTTAGCATGTCTCACCAAACAATAATTTCAAAAAAACCATAGAATTTAAGCGCTTCGGATAACTTGACTATATAAATGGAATTAATCTCTTTCATATCAGAAAAAATAAAGGCTCTGATTATTTGTAACAAGGAATAATTCATTTGTGAGTCCTTACTGATTACTATAATATTCTAGACTATTAAACTGCATGGTAACTATAAAAAATGGATATAGCAAAAGAAGTGCTACAAAATAAAATTCTCATTGTTGATGATGTTTTATCCATGCGTAGACTAACTAAAGAGATTTTAAGGGATGCCGGTTTTACTTTTGTTTTTGAGGCTCAAGATGGTCAAGAAGCACTCATACTCATGCGTAAAATAAAGGTTAATCTTGTGATTTGTGACTGGAACATGCCAGTCATGAGTGGAATTGAGTATTTCAAAGCGCTACAAACAGACTCAAAACTAGCAAAAACACCATTCATTTTGCTGACTTCATCATCAGAAATAACTAAGGTTAAAGAAGCAATCGAAGTGGGTATAACCTCTTATGTTGTAAAGCCCTATAAGCCAGCCGATTTAATGAAAAAAATTTATAGTTTATTAGTATAACTGTTAAGTAGCCTTTAAACATGGCTCTCTAAATAAAACTAAGCTGTTCATGCTTACTAAAATACGGGATTTCACTATTTAGTGAGAAAACGTGGTTTTCATTTATAACAAGTTCTATCGCTAGATACATAAATAATGACGATTCGTTCAAACTATTGAGCAATTGAAGCTTTAAAATTACAACAATGGAGAAAACAATGGCAAGTATTCTTGCAGTTGACGATTCGGCCTCAATGAGAAAAATGGTTACCTTCACACTAAAAAGCGCCGGCTACGATGTCGAAGAAGCTGTCGATGGTGTAGATGCATTAATGAAAGCTCAGTTAAGAGTATTTGACTGTATTGTTACTGATGTCAATATGCCCAATAAAGACGGTATTACTTTAATTAGAGAGTTACGAGCATTGCCTAATTATAAGTACATACCTATGCTGATGCTAACCACTGAATCAGGCATAGAAAAAAAACAAGAGGGTAAGGCAGCAGGCGCTACAGGATGGATAGTTAAGCCCTTTGATCCGGATCAACTACTAAAGACTTTAAAAAAGGTTTTAGATTGAAATCATTATTCTAACGAAGTCAGAGATATTCTGGTAAAGGTAAGCTTATGTCGATTGATATGTCACAATTCCACCAAGTGTTTTTTGAAGAATGCTTTGAAGGCTTAGAAGCAATGGAATCGGGATTGCTCGATCTTAATACTGGCGACATTGACTCCGAAGTCATCAATACTATATTTAGGGGCGCCCATTCCATAAAAGGCGGTAGTGGCACTTTTGGCTTTAGCGCAGTGGCTGATTTCACTCATATTATGGAAACGCTGCTCGATCAAATGCGAGATGGTCGTAGACCTGTTACTCAACCTGCTGTTGATGTTTTATTAGGCTCTGTTGACTGCCTAAGAGCTATGTTAACGGCGATACAAAGCGATGATCCTATAGATTCTGTAGCCGTTGTTGTATATCAAAGCGCTTTAGAAATAGAACTTAATGGCTCCGTAAAAGAATCTAGTCCGTCCATTTCTCAAGAAATCACAGGCGCAGTAGAAGAGGAAGAAGTAAACGAAGAGATCTATAATGAAGATGAGGCGGCTGAGCAAGGCTGGCGCATCGCCTTTAGTCCTTATCTAGATTTATTAAAGACAGGCAATGATCCCGTTAGACTATTTCGTGAATTGGCTGAATTAGGTGAATATACAGCATCCGTAAATACTCGTGATATTCCTGATTTTGATGATATTGATCCTGAAGAATGCAATCTATCTTGGACGCTAAAATTACTGAGCCAATGCACTATTGAAGAAATTAATGAAATTTTTAGTTGGGTTGAAGGTGATTGTGAGCTTGATATTCAAGCTTTAATAAAGAAGGAGGCTAAATCAATCCCACCATCCAAGCAGATCAAGTCAGAACCAGTTATAGAATCATTGGTGTCATCGCCTGCGCCTACTGATATTAGTCTTGTAAATATACAACAACCTACCAACGCCACAAATACGCCGCGCGTAGATGCTGGCGGTGAACTTTTGATTGATCGACGATCTGGTGGATCAAGTTCCATACGTGTAGATACCGCAAAAATAGATGCATTAATCAATATTGTAGGTGAAGTGGTCATTACACAATCCATGCTAGGGTTAGTGGGTGAAAATTTCTCCATGGATCAACTTGCGCAACTTAAAAGGGGGCTATCCCAACTGGAACGTCATACTCGTGACATGCAGCAAAGCGTAATGAATATCAGAATGCTGCCTATCAATTTTGTATTTAGTCGCTTTCCACGTCTAGTGCATGATATTAGCGCTAAATTAAATAAGAAAATTGACTTAAAGCTGGTTGGAGAAAGTACCGAAGTTGATAAGGCCGTCGTTGAATTAATTAATGATCCTCTCGTACATTTAATTAGAAATAGCCTTGATCACGGTATAGAAATGCCTGAAGATCGGATAGCGGCAGGAAAGCCTGAAATTGGTACTATAGAATTAAAGGCTTATCATCGCGGAGGTCATATTGTTATAGAAATCATTGATGATGGTCGAGGGCTAGACAAAAACAAACTTATTTCCAAGGCCATAGAAAAAGGGCTGATAAATGAAAACAGTATATTAAACGACAAGCAAGCTTTTGAATT
>QVQF01000206.1 GCA_003584895.1 Methylococcales bacterium | reverse complement strand
TACTTAGGTGTACACATTATAGTTACATAAGTTCTTACATACTGTTATTTAAATTTATATTGCTGATAAATGAATCAAATCGAGCAACGAGTTAAAGCCGTACAAGCTAGCGTTAAGCATTTAACGCTAGCCATACTAGCCAATGCCTTTAGCGATGAACTCACTGCCAACTGGTGCGTTCAAAACTCTGAGTTTATAATTGGTGACAACAGCGCGGCGGCGTTATTAGTCATAATCAAAGCATAACGCGAACAAACACAAGCCGTAAAAAAAGCTAAAAAGTAAAAACGTAGGAGTGGCTTTAGCCACTCCTACAAAAACAACTATAACCAATCGAAGTCTAGCAACCTAACTCACAGAGGATAAAACTATGGCCATATCAGAACAACAACGACAAAAAAAATTAGCTAAGAAAAAGCAAAAAAGAGGCCTGACCGTTAAAAAAGTAACGCCCGCTATGACAAAAGCCAAACCTTATGCTAAGTATCCAATTCATGAATGCTTAATCCCTGAGGATCTGTTTAGTTCAGGTCTTGGTGAGCTAGTGGTTGCAAGGCGCACGCCTAGCGGGGATATTGCCTTTAGTGCCTTTGTTATTGATGTCTTTTGTTTGGGCGTCAAAGATGCCATGTTTTTAGTGATGTCGGAAGACGAATATGAACAAAGAATTAAAGTAGAAATGATAAGGACAGCTGATCGGACCTTTGAAAAGATACATCAAAGCAGTGCCAAAAAACTACTAGATGGCTTGCTTAACTATTCAAAAGAGCTAGGCTTTATGCCACATCCTGATTGTAAAAATGCCTATGATATTTTTGGTGACATTGATATCAGCGTAAGTCCTGAAAAATACACCTACGGTAAAGAGGGCAAACCTTTTTATATGAATGGCCCGTATGAATCCGAAGCTGATAGTAAGCGAATTTTAAATACCTTGACTAAAAGCTGTGGTGTAGATGGTTTTGATACCCTAGCTTTACTAGGTGATATGGAAGATGATTTTATGTGATTTCAGTCAGTAGGACAGGCAAAGGCAGCGCAGTGTTCATCCTATTTATAGGAGTGGGCCTGCGAAGGGTGGGTGTTGGAAAGTAATGAAATTGAACAACTAGGCGATTTGCACATAAAATATAAAGTACCTGCGTTCAGATTCTAATTTAGAACCATCAATCGTGCTTATTTAATCTATGTGGATACAAAAAGAATTTACTTTATCAGCCAAGAGCAGAGGATTTCATCTGATCACCGATGAAATCATCACCGCGCTACCAGACTTAAAGCCCATAGATTGTGGGTTGCTACACGTATTTATTCAACATACCTCGGCTTCATTAACTATTAATGAAAATGCCGATCCAACGGTACGTGAAGATTTGGAACGTCACTTTAATATCTTTGTACCTGAAAAAGCGCCTTATTATCGACATGATTATGAGGGCGATGATGATATGCCAGCTCATATCAAGAATTGTCTATTAGGCTGCAGTGTGACTATGCCTATTACTAAAGGCGCGCTTAATTTAGGTATTTGGCAAGGTGTTTACTTATGTGAGCATCGTAACCAAGGTGGAAGTCGGCGTTTTGTGGCGACCCTTCAAGGGGAATAGGATCTATTTATAAGGGTTTATGGTATAGGATATTAACAATGTCGCTTAAGCTCAGGTCATTGCTTAGAGTGTATTGCTCTGTAAAAATATAAAATAGTAAAGGTACTTTCACCACTCAGTTAGATGTGTTTAAATTATAGCTATTCCACACACTTCATACGCCAATAAGAGATCAATAACAGCATGAGTCACAAAGGGTTGGTAACTTGGTTTTTTATAGTCTTTGTTTTAGGCTTAAATGCGTGCAGTAATGATCCTTATAGGGTTGGGGATGGGCCTGATCAGGCTAATAATTCCAGCCAGCAGCCAGCACAGAAACCGTACTCACAATATACTTATAAAGCACCGACTCAATATGGTACGTTTATAAAACCAGGTGAGCTAGAGCCGGCAGTTGATTTTTGGCGTAAAACTTATGCTGTGTGGCATCGCTCAGAAGTTGCTGTGCATGATGATCGCTATATGGATGTTATCTATGAAGTCTTTGTCTTGCCTGGCAATGTGGGCGAAGGCTTAACGAGTGAACAAAAGAACATAGTCAGTCAGCACCGTGAGTATTGGCGTACACAGTTATCGATACTGGAGGCTAAAGTACGCAATAACGAGCCTTTGAATGCTAACGATAGGCAAATCATCGCTAAATTGACTCATTTTGGTAGGCAAGTTCATCATGTCGTAACGGGCGCTGCTGAGCGTATACGTTCTCAACGGGGTACCCGTGAACGCTTTAAGCAAGGTTTAGATATTAGTCAGCGTTATGACCGACAATTTAGACGTATATTTAAAGATGCAGGATTACCTGAAGATTTAGCTTTTTTACCCCATGTAGAATCTTCATTTCAGTTTTCTGCTAAATCTTCTGCGGGAGCCGTCGGTATGTGGCAATTTACAAAATCTGGCGCGCAAACCTTTATGCCTGATAATAATAAGATTGATCTACGCTTAGATCCTGTTGCGTCTGCTGTGGGGGCTGCTAACTACTTAAAGCATGCTTATAAAAAACTAAACGATTGGCCTGCTGCGATTACTTCCTATAATCATGGTATAGGTGGTATGAAGCGAGCTCAAAATCAAGTGGGTCGTGATTTTGTTCAAATCGTAGATACATACACAGGCCCTGCATTCGGTTTTGCTTCTAGGAACTATTATGCTCAGTTCTTGGCTGCTCGAGAAATAGCCAATAACCCTAGGCAGTATTTCCCGTAAACGAGACTTAAAACGCTTTCATTAACAGCAATAACTGCTGCGACTTCTTATTGCCATCAATCCATATTGAAATGATGGCGCGACGACTTTTTATATCTACTGATCAGATTTTTAATCGTTCATTACTGATATGACCTACTGTTAATCTTTAGAGCCCAAACATGAATAATCAAGATCAGCATTGGATAGCTGCTACGCAAAAATGGTTAAAAACTATCATTATTGAATACAGTATTTGTCCTTTTGCAAAAAGAGAAATGGAGCGAGGTAGTATTTTTTATACCGTTAGCCATGAGCGAAAAATCAAGAATTGTTTACAGCAACTACTACAAGAGTGCGAGCGTTTAAATACAGATGCTAACATTGAAACGACCTTATTGATTTATGCAGGGGCTTTTAGTTTATTTGATGATTATTTAGATTTTTTGGCTATGGCTGAAGATGTCCTGATTGATGAAGGCTATGAAGGTATTTATCAATTAGCTAGTTTTCATCCTGATTATTACTTTAATGAATCAGATAGGGATGATGCTGCGAATTATACTAATCGATCACCTTATCCGATGTTGCATTTGTTGCGTGAAACGTCTATTGATCGAGCCATTAGCACTTATCCTGATACTGATGCAATCCCCGAGCGAAATGTGGATTTAACTCGTCAGTTGGGGCTTGCTAAAATGAAGTCTTTATTAGCGGCCTGCTATCCGACTAGTACCTAACTAGTTTATAGATAGACACCAGTGCATTTTTTTCAGACAAGCGCCTAATAAATGTATATTATGATGCGTTTTTTAAACACCAAAAGGTTTTATCATGCAAGTAGCTGACAATACGGCTGTTTCAATACATTACACACTCACTAATGATGAAGGCGAAGTGCTCGATAGTTCTATCGATGACGAACCTATGGTTTATTTACATGGCGCTGGAAATATTATTTCAGGACTAGAGCAGTCTTTAGTCGGCAAAGTGGCAGGTGATAAATTTAAAGTTCGTGTAGAAGCTGAACATGCTTATGGTGAACTGTCTGATGATATGATTCAGGTTATTTCACGCGAAATGTTTGAAGGTATTGATGATATTGAAGTGGGCATGCAATTTCATGCTGATGTAAGTCATGGTACAGGTGTCGTTACTGTCATTAGTTTGGATGACAATGATGTAACGGTTGATGGTAATCATCCTTTAGCGGGACAAGCGTTGACCTTCGATGTTGAAGTGATTGAAGTAAGAGCCGCAACCGAAGAAGAAGCTCATCATGGTCATATCCATGGTGCAGGCTGCCACCACTAATTACTCTAAAGATCAGTGGCTTTGCATATAAGGCCACTGACTCTCAAACTAACACCTGCTTGCGCAGTGTTTGTCATTTAATATCTGCCATCATCTTTTTCAGCTCAGCCAAAACACGTTGTTGTTTATCTAACGGTAATTGACCGAAGCTTTGTTCAAATTCACTCAGACTATAAGTAGCTGTGGCCGTTTTGCCATTGCTAGTACTTAGGTTGCAATCAGAAAGCACTTGTTTAATCGTTAACTCAGCATTAGTTAATGGCATAGAGCTAGATAGTAAGGTTCGTATGATAGTGTTGACGTGAATAAATAGTGTTTTCCCCGTTAATAAATCCCCCGCCAATTTTTTAGCATACTCTTCGGTATAGCCTTTACGCTTAGAATCAGGAAACGTTTTCATAGCGATAGCTATGGCTGGTGTTTTGTCTATTTGATAATCCATATTAAAGCGACTACTTTGCGAGGTAATTAAGTCATTGGCTTCAATAGTGGCCTGTAAGGTATTACCTTTACAAACGAGTTCTAATCTAAGGTAATCGTATAAGCCGGGTAAGGGTAAAGGTGATTGTGCATAGCTAAAAGATTGATTACTTAAATTGTCAATTTCCTGATGATAGCTCCAGACGTTATCTGCTTTCGCAATTAAAGGAAGGGTTGCAAATACTCCTAAAATCAAGCGCTTAGTAAAAGTTAGTCGATTCATGTTATGGTTCCGTATCATAGCGTGGCGTGTCATTAGACTTTAGATGAGTATAGACTGAATGAGTCGACTTAGCCTAGTTTTGCTGCGTAGATGGGAGTAAGCGAGTCCAGTTTAAGGATTGCTGTAAATAGGCGTAGCTGTTATGCGCTCATCAATTTTTTTTGATAATTCTTGATAAATAGCGCTATCAACGGATTCGAAACGCCGTTTAAACTCGGTATCATCCATATGCTCAGGTAGGTCTGAGGGGTCGGGCATAAAGTCGGTGTAGTCTTTAATCTCCGATATTTTCTTTTGTAGCTTACGTGCACTTTCCGGTGATGATGTGGCCATTTCACCAAAGCGCGTACCGGCTTTATCGGCTGCCAAATCCACAAAACTAAAGCCACTGCCACCTTGAGCGTCACTTAATTCTTTTTCTTCACCGACAGTTTTTGAGATTTGATCGTTCATAGACGCGGTAATGGCTGCTGAACCAATAAAATGCTGGGCAAGATCAATGCGTTTATATAAAAAAGTAGGGTAACGTTTATCTGTATTTAGGGTTGCTAAGGGTAATGATAAAAACTTTTTAGTTTCTTTACGATTTACATAATTATTAATCGTGATAATAGCCATTTTATTTTCATCAATAGCATTCTCTAAGTTAGAGCGTTGGTAAGCTAAGGTGAATAAAGGTTTTAATAGGTCGGCTAGCGATAATCGCCATGTGGAGTCATGTTGCGCTATGACGTCAGTTAATTTTTGTTGATAGATGTCGAGGTCTTTATTTTTACCGCCATCAGCTAAAACATTTTGGGCTTGTATAAGATTTTCTAAGCTTGAGTGATAGCTAATAGTGACTTTTTCTTGGTCGATAATAATACTTCTAATAGGACGAGTTGCTAATATGAAATATTCATTGAGTGATGTATGGCGAATAATGTTATCGATAACAAAGGCTGAAAATTTAGCAGGTAATAATAACTCTCCTGCTTTAAATTTCTTTAAACTAGGTAGTTCATTATTGCCTTCATTACCAAAGCGAAAGCTAATGTTTAAATACTGACCTAGATAATTTTTTGGCAAGGTCATTGTGACAACAAATCGAACAATATTATCTTTTAATTCTATTTTTACAGCGCTTTTACGATAGCGATTAAACAAATAATTAGCGGCTAAATTGATATCAGGTTGAGTTAACTCAATGGTACCTATTTCATCGGGTTTAGTCTTAGAGCCTTCGTAAAGAATTTTCTTAGCTCTAACAATGTCATCATGGGTTAGTGTCCAACCAACAGCAACAGTAGGTGTGTCACTAATACCAAAAACAATCAGTAGCGCGCACAAAATTACAACAGTGCTTAGCGCTATGACGATGAGGCGTAAAATATATTTCATATGTACGTTGATTAAGAGAACTCTAGTTTGAATCCCGCAGCTTTAATGTAGTCTGCTTCTAAAATTAAGTCGGCGTGAGTTAGTGGCGAATTAGCCAGCCAAACGTCAGGAAACTTAAGTGTAATCTTGGCATTGATTAATTGTATTTCAAAGTTAGGTAATTCTTGTTTTGTTCGATTGCGATGTAAAACTACGGACAATCTTAAAATTAACGTTAAATAGGGGGCTTCAATATTCCAAGGGGATGGTAATTCATTAAAAATAGTTTTTGATAATTTACGTCGATGCGACCTAATGATAGAGGCTA
>QVQF01000232.1 GCA_003584895.1 Methylococcales bacterium | reverse complement strand
GCATAAATCAGCGCTTTGTTGAGCAGTTTGGCGTCATTTAATAAGATGGCCATAGAATAAGGTTCTTCGCCTGTCGCACAACCGGCATGCCAAATTTTAAAATGAGGCCAAGTTCTTAATAGGGGCAGGACTTTTTCTTGTAAGGCGGCATAAAAAAACGGATCACGGAATAAAGCGGTGACCGATACTGAAAAATAAGCCGCTAATTTATGAAAAAACAAACTATCTCTTAATAAGCGGCCTGTTAATTCAGAATAAGTCTTATAAGGTGAGTCGACTTGAAATTGTGCCAAACGTCTTTCTAGGCTGCTACGAGAATAGTTACGAAAGTCATGGCCATAGCGCCTATAAATAGCCTCTAATAATAAATCGAGTTCAATATCTAGGATTTCTGGCGTGTCGCCTGTTTTTAAAGGCATGGAAGGCTATTCACTGAAAATCATCTTGATTATTTGGGGAGTTAAGCTACTAGGTAGTAATACTTATGATAGGTTAAATATTATCATACAAAAAGTGTAGTTAGGGCTTTTATGTTGCGGTGGTTAGTCATGCTTTGAAAGTAGAGTGTGTATGGCGCTAAGGCTTGATTTTATTGATACCAAGATGGCTGTGAGGCACAATAAGAGTGTGAGACAGGGCTGGTAAGGTAGTAAGCAATCGGTAAGGTATCAATAACCCAGTGTATTGCATCGAATGTAGGCTTTATTGATATTAAGATGAGTTTTGTATAAAAACATCTAACAGTAAAGAAGATGCGCGGTAAGGTCGAGTAGGTTACCCCCAGCCTAGCTACCTATTTATTGGGCTGTCCCATGCTTTAGCTTGGTGATGAGTTCACTGACTTTAAAGGGTTTGCCTATAAAATCGTTCATGCCTGTTGCTAAACATTGCTGCTTGGCTTCTTCTGACACGCTAGCGGTTAAGGCGATAATGGGCAGGGTGGCAAATTGGGGCTGTTTACGAATTTCGATGGTGGCTTCATAGCCATTCATAATGGGCATGTGTAAATCCATTAATACCGCATCAATGGCTTCTTGCTCTAATAGCTTTAGCGCCTCTGCGCCATTATTAGCCACTACGATTTCTGCTCCGTAGCGTTTAAGCACTAAGCTTACTAGTTTTTGGTTTAAGGGCTCATCTTCTACGACCAAAATACGTAAGTCGCTAAGTTCGAGGGCCTTTGTGTTTGAAGGTGTCGGGGTGGCCGCAATAATCGGTTGGGGTTGAATTGATGGCACGAAGGGCAATTGCAACTCAAAGCTAAAACAACTGCCTAAACCAAGACAGCTGTCTATCTTAATGTCGCCCCCCATTAACTGCGTGAGTTCTTGGCTAATCACCAAGCCTAAGCCTGTGCCTTGAAAGTTTCTGGAATAACCATCATCCAGCTGACTAAAGGGCAAAAATAGCTTATTTTGCAGGTCTGGGTCTATGCCAATACCGGTATCTTTAACTGAAAATAATAAGCGCGCAGCTTGGTTATTAAGATGTTGCAGGCTAATAGTCAGGCTAACGCTGCCTCGTTCCGTAAATTTGATGGCATTGCCCAATAGATTAATCAGCACTTGCCTTAAGCGTAGGCTGTCGCCGATCAGCTGCTGAGGTACTTGCTGTTCGCTGTCTATGCTTAAAGTTAGGCCCTTAGCTTGTGCCGCATTAATCAACAGGCCATGCAAACTGCTTAGCAGTTCATCTAGATTAAAAGGCTGGGTATTGATAGTCATGCGCCCTGCATCGAGCTTAGATAAATCCAAAATGTCATTAAGGATAGAGAGCAGACTCGTCGAAGCGCTATTGATGTTATTTAAATATTCACCAACCACTTCGGGCATATCTTCAAGTAAAGCCAGATCAGAAAAGCCTATGATGGCACTCATCGGTGTGCGAATTTCATGAGACATATTGGCTAAGAACTGCGATTTAGTTTGCGACAGTTGCTCCGCGCGTTCTTTAGCCTCTAATAATTGCGCCTCGTTTTGTTTACGCTCGGTAATGTCGTTTTTAAAACCATAGTAAAGGTTGCTGCCATCTAGTTGCTCTTCAGGCTTAGTGGTCATCATTGAAAACCAACGTAAGCCTTTTTTTGGTAGATTAATTCGGTATTCTAGGTTTAAAGCTTGCTGGGTGCGTCTTGCTTCCTTAATGGCCGCTATAACGTTGCCATAGTCATCAGTATGAATAGAATTAAATATTACAGAGCTGTCTTGGTTGTTCGGATCAATACCTAGCCCATAAAGATCGACAATACTCTCGCTAATAAAAGGTAAACTAGTGTGTCCATCGGGAAAAATCTTAAGTATGAAGATCATGCCCGGAATATTCTGAAAGACTTTGGCAAATAGGTCTTTATGTTCCTGTAGCAGCAAGAGTTCATGCGTAGCTTTGTTAAGTTGCTCAGTTTTCTGGGTGTTTTCTATTAAGATCGCTGCTGCTGCATGCTTTTCGGTAAGGTCATGTACTATAGCCTGTAAAACCCATTCGCCGTTAATCTGCCTAGAAGATAATTGCACTTCTGCTGCAAAAACAACACCATTATCGGCACGTTGATGCAGCCACTCAAAACGACATAGACCCTTTTCAAGGGCTAAATTGATATAGTACTCGGCTAGTGATCTTGAAGGTGTGCCACAAGCTTGGATAGCGGGTGATAAATCGGCAGGATGGTAGCTGCAAAAATCCTCCTTAGTTGCGCAGCCATAGAGCTTAAGAGCTGCTTTATTACAGTCAATAAAGCCGTTGTCAGTCAGCATCGTCATGGCATCAAAAGACGCGTCATATACGGCGCGAAGGGTTGCTTCGGTTTTTTGTAATTGCTGATGCAGTTGTAAGCGCTCGCTAAGATCCCGCCATACCACATGTAATAAAGATTCACCCTTCACGGTAAGCGCTGTGAGAGTGATTTCAAGAGGAATTAGCGAGCCATCGTAACGCGTATGCAACCATTCAAAACTATGGCAACCTTTCTCTCGGGCAAGCGCATTCATGATGAGTGATTTATCACTAGAGCGTTGTCCGTCCGTTTGGAATTCAGGTGAAATATCCCAAGGCTTTTGTTTAAGAAAAGTCGCTTTGTCCGGAAAATTAAGTATCTTGAGTGTCGCCTCATTACAGTTGATGAACTGATCATCTTTAAACAACATGACCGGGTTGCCCATCTTCTCAAACAAGGTGAAATACAGTGCCAAGTTATTATTGTCAGCCGAATGATGTGCAGGTGAGCGCTGTAACCTTGTGCTTAGTTGCTTATAAATTTTTGATAGCATTTTCAGGTCTCAAAACAAGTAGCATTGCAGAAAATTCAGCAACGCTTATCAGCATGGCATGGCATGGCTAATTGAAAGCGCACAGTAACTTGTTGAATTAAAGATGAGGAGGAGTAGCAGCATGGTGTCCATTAGGCAGGGATTTGAACAGGGGCCTAAGCCTAAGCCTAAGCCTAAGCCTAAGCCTAATTTTAATTGTTTTTGTATCTGTATTTGGCGCAGATAATATCATTGATTTTTGGGGGGTTCAAATAAATATATAGCTCTATATCAGAAGTTTAAGTGTGGTTTTGGGTGCTAAGATACGCTGAGGCCTTAGTACTATGTAGCGTGCGTTTAAACCTCAGGGTAATTTAATGAGACCGTCTTTGGGCTGATAGTTTTACTGTTAAACCAGCACTCTAGTATCAATCTATTTCGGCATTCAACAGCGCCTGAAAGCCGCGGTGTCCGCCTTAAATCATAGGGTGTGATCCTTTTGCCGATTATGATGCTCCTTGAGCGGTTTAGGCGCCATATCCGACGCTTCTAAGTCTACAGTTGAAGTGTAAAAAGGTGATTTTGGCAGGGTCGAGACTTCTATATTTGGTTTACTATGATCCTTGCAAGGGTTTGGAGAGTCACCCACTGATCCAAGGTGATTCCTTAGCCGATTAAGGGGGCTCATAATGGCTAACTGGATGCTCATAATAGCCCTGGTGTCTGGCTTGCTGCGTTGCCAAAGAGGCCTGTAGGGCTAAGTAAGGCCTATCGTGCGCCTGCTTTACGTGCCCTATAGTGCAAGAATCAAGATTGGAGACTTTAGCTGTCGCTATAAAAATAAGAGTAAATCTGTTTGTAAGTAATAGTACCTAGGGTGGGTTTTTTTTGTCCATTAAATGTTAGAAAAAGTTGGGCTTACAGTTTTGTCATTAATCCTATACATTCTAAGTAATATTGATTTGTAAGAAGATTGTATCTACACGAACCCAGATTTTATTTTTAATATAGTGTTGACAGTGAGTACTAAAGAGACGTATTTTATGTGCTAGATATCTGGCGACTAAAGCTGGGTGTCTAGGCTCATCAATCTTAGTAAGCAGCTTGCTCTCAAATACCCAGTAACCTGATCCTTGCTAAGCATTTCTTATGTACCCATAACTCGGCTGGAGATTCCATCATATTATGACTAGTAATAGTTTTTTTCCTTCGACTGAAGATGCACAACTGGTTTGGCTTAGTCATTATGTTTTAAAGTTGCCTATTAACGGGCCTATTTGCGGCATAGCTGCTGATGAGATAACCGCCACTCAGAAAGACCTTGCTTATTATATTTGGATGTTGCAAAACTGGCATCCAGCTACAAGGCGAGATGCTATCGGTGCGACTAGCCATAAGCAACTGATGATAAGTGGTATCGGCAATGACAATGTGCCGCATCCACAACCTACTTTATTTCCTGATGCGCCTACCGCCACTACGCCAGGCATTCAAAAACGCTTATTTGGGCAAATTGCCCGTATTAAGACCAGTCTGAATTATACCGATATCATAGGCCAAGATTTGGGTATTACGATCGTGCCTTCTTCGGTGCAGTATTTAGTGCCTGAATTTACGCTTAGCGTAGAGCAGGGCGCTATTGGCAGCCAAGTGCGACTAGATTTTACAAAACATGGTCATGATGGGATCTGGATAGAAAGTCGTGTTAATGGCGGTGAGTGGAAGTTTTTGGCAGTGAATACCATTAAGCCGTATTTGGACATGAGTCCTTTGGCTGCCGGCAGTAGTCATGAAGCCCGTGAATATCGTATGCGTTGGTGGGATAAAAGCGTGGCGCATGGTGAGTGGAGTGCGATTCAAGGGGTAGTTTTGGGAAATTAGTGCTGTTAAATGTTGGGTGATTTTTAATTCTCACGCTCTGCGCTCATCGTCATACACACCATTAAGTAAACCGTCATACCGGCCGGGATGCCGGTATCCAGTGCCATGGATGGTAATCTTTATGCATCCATGTAGGCTGGATTCAGGTAGTCCATGCCAATGGGAAATGACGTGCTTTTAAAGTGTGTGTATCACGATGAGCGTTCTGCGTGGGAATGAAAGTCGATATCGTCTAACTAGACACATGATCTAACAAGGCAAGACCAAGAATTAATATCAAAGTCCCTAGGATTAAAAAATAAGGGCCAAAAAACCATAAGATGATCGGTAAGCTAAAAAAGAAGCTACGAGTGCCTAAGGTGTAATAACGTCCGGCCTTATTTAAATACAGACAAGTGGCCTTGGTGAGCTCAGTATCAGCAAGCCCTATCATATAGCCGACGTGGTTAAAAAAGCGTATGGCCATCGAAAAGCTATAAAAGGCAATAAAAAAATCCAGCACCAATAAACCCAGTTTTAATGAACTTAGCTCATTGGAATAAGCGGGAATTAAGTTTTGGATATCACTTTGCAGTAACCAGTGGCTTAATTTTTCGCTACTACTTAAGCTGCCTATAATCAGCAAAATGGCTGTAGAGGCCATGAAGTTAGCTGCCATCACAGAATTTCGCAAAGTTTGTATGGCTAGTAGACCGTTATTATCGTTAGCCAAGATCATTTGTACCCAGCGTTGCCGAATTTTTGCATTAAAGCTATGCGCGCTGGAATCGGGTGCGCGCAGGGTGCGTTGCCATAAATACAGGTAGTACAGCACAATTAGTAACAAGCAAGCACTTAAGCTGATTAGTTCATATTTTAAAGTCATTACTGCCATCTGATGGTTAGTCTATTAAGAATCGAATTGTCGGGTTACGCTGCGCTATCCCGATCTCCGCCATTCGGAACTTATTTTACTTTATATAATCTTGCGGTATGCTGTAAATCTACAGCAAATTCAATCTAAAACGGCCCGCGCCATGAATAGACACATTCATACTCAATCAAATGCTTTGCGTGCAGAAATCACCGACAAGGCGGTTTTTGACTCTAGACGTGCCTTTATTAAATCAACGGCCATGCTGTCAGCAGGGTTGCTGCTGCCGAATTTAGGGCAGGCGCAAACTGAGCCTACGCCAGCTTTAGCCATCACGGCGCGGGCACATGCGACTAACTATACTAATTACTATGAGTTTTCTACCAATAAGGAAGATTCAACCCAGTTAGCTAAGGCTCTAAAAACAACGCCTTGGAGTGTGGAGGTGAGTGGTGAGATTGAAAAGCCAGGCCTTTATCATTTGGAGGATATTTTAAAAGCGAATGCTATCCAAGAGCGTATCTATCGCTTTCGCTGTGTAGAAGCGTGGTCTATGGTGGTGCCTTGGCAGGGCTTTCCTTTAGGGGAAATGCTGGCGCGTTTTAAGCCCACTTCAAGAGCTAAGTTTGTTGAATTTACCACGTTGTATAATCCAGAGGTCATGATAGGTCAACG
>QVQF01000054.1 GCA_003584895.1 Methylococcales bacterium | reverse complement strand
ATCTGCCATCACTTATTCGTGGACAGTTCTTTTATCTTTATTTATTTGTTGATATTTTTAGTCGAAAGATTGTTGGTTGGCAGGCCTATGAAGAGGAAAGCAGTGCCTTAGCAGGTGAGTTATTACGAGATCTTTGTCGTCGTGAAGGTGTGCAATCAAAACAGCTGATTTTACATTCTGATAATGGCAGTCCCATGAAAGGATCATCCATGCTAGCAACCATGCAACAGCTTGGTGTCATGCCCTCCTTTAGTCGGCCATCAGTTAGTAACGACAATCCCTACTCAGAATCATTGTTTAAGACCTTGAAATATCGACCTCAATACCCATTAAAGCCTTTCGCTGATGTCATAGAAGCACGTCAGTGGATCTCAGGATTAGTAGAGTGGTACAACCATGAACATCGTCACAGCGCTATTAGCTTTGTCACACCCGTACAACGACATGAAGGCTTAGACGAACAGCTTCTAAGTAATCGCAAAGCCGTCTACGAGGCTGCTTATGCAAAAAATCCAGAGCGCTGGACTGGAAGCACTCGGAATTGGCAAAGAATCGAAAAGGTTCATCTTAATCCCGATAAAGCCAAAGAAGCTGATGCGAAAGATATAGATATTCAAGCAAGAAAAGTAGCGTAAGTTTTAACCGTCGAGGCGACAACTACATTGACAATTTCCGATAGTGACCACCCCAGCATTAAGCAAGTATTTTTTAACGGCAAGCTCGCTGAAAAACACTATAAACAACATATACTACCCACCTTAGATAAACAGTACGCTTACCTTGAATATCAATACTTACCATCAACCAGTCCAGCTTATGCCGCATTAAAATTAGAACAAAAGATAGAAGCATGGAAAGCGATTAATCAGTCTATGGTAAAATAGCGTTATTTTTGTGTGTAATGGTTTGATATTAAAATGAGTGAAGAACAAGATTACGATTATGAGTATGAATACAATGACAAAGGCGAAATAGTTTATTACGCCATTCGTCCCAATAAGACCCGCATAAAAAAGGACATGGCTGTTCTTTTTGCCTTAAGTCAAGAATTAGCAGATTTACCCCCAACGCAATTAAAAGCGCTAGAACTTCCTGACATTCTTTATAAGTCGTTAACTGAAGCCTCAGGAATGCCCCATAAAAGCGCAAGAAAGCGCTTATTAAAGTTTATAACAGGGCAGCTTAACAAAATAGATATAGATCCTTATCTAGAAAGACTAGCACGCATGAAAAGCCAAAGCGCCCATGCGGTTAGAGAACATCATATTGCAGAGCGCTGGAGAGCCCGATTAATTAACGACGGCAATGCCGCCCTAACAGAACTGCTTAATGATCATCCTCACGCCGATAGACAGCAACTAAGGCAATTAATACGTAACGCTCAAAAAGAAACAGAACTGGCTAAACCACCCAAATCTTCACGATTATTGTATCGATATTTAAAAGTATTATTAAATATCGACGACGACACTGAATTTGATGATGTGCTTGAAGACGAAGCTATAGATGATTTCGAATCAGCCGATGATCAAGCCTTCGATGACTATGACTATGATGATGAAGATGAAGATGAAGACGAGGATGAAGACGACGATGATGATGAATATTAAGACAACAATCTGATAAAGTTAAAATCGCAATCACATAGTCATGTCGGGCAACCGTTTACTCGTTGCCCGAACACTGACCCACCCTCTATACCGTAAAAAGCATAATCGCTATTAATGCAGCGACAATACCTATCCACTGCTTGAAACATATACGCTCTTTAAGCACTAACCAAGCAAGAATAACGGTAGCGCCAGGATAAAGCGAAGCCAACGAGGAAGAAATATCTAATCGACCCGACTTAAGCGCTTGTAGATAAAATAAATTCCCACCTACATTAAAAACGACATGGGCAAGAACAACACCCAGCGCATTGCGTTGTACAGAAAATGTTTCGCGACGACTCGTTACGAAAACGAAGGCCATCAAAGTCCCTGCCGCGTAATAGGCGATTATAAGCCAAATCACCGAGGCATTACCGCCAATAGCGTAATGCATAGCGATAAAATAGCAGCCAAAACCAATCCCAGCTATAACTGGAAGACGCAAACTAGATAAACGATCAATATGAAAGGCTTGCTTGCTATCCCCCAATGAAATCAACCACACCGCAAGCAGCGCAAAGCCAAATCCGAGCAGTTGTAGCCACGCAGGCAGACCTTGCGAAATGATACCAACAACAATAGGAAGCACAGCAGCGAACAAAGCCGAAACAGGTGCTGCGATACTCATTTTCCCGCAGGTCATACTATAAAACAAAATCAGCAAACTACCCGTACCCAGCACACCTGCCAATCCGGCAAGGACTAATGATTTTGCCTCGGGAATAACTTCAGGGTAAAGCGCGACAGCAATAAGCAGCACCAGCAAACCAACAATGTTCCCGTAAAAGACTACAAGATATACGCTCAGCTTTCGCGCAGCGAGACCACCGGCAAAATCAGCCACACCCCAGGAAAGTGCCGATGCAATACCATATAAAATGGAAAACATATCCTTATCCTTAAGCTTAGTTCAAGTGACTATTTAAATAATAGCGCTTAGCATCGCAAGCCAAACCAAAACCCACACTAGATAATCGATTACCATCGGCTATTTCAGCTTGCGGAAATAACTGACGGGTCAAATCCTGAATTATAGGCATCGCCGTACCGCCTCCCGTTAATATCACCAGACCAATAGCATCTGCGGTGATACCCGCTTGAAATACACAGGCATTAATAGTTTCTATAATACTAAGTACATTCCCATAGAGACTGTCTTCAAACTCCCTACGACTACACTCAGATTGCAAACCTGTTTCAATAAAAGACAAATCGGCTAAAGTCTGTTCACTAGAACTCAAGTTGATTTTACTATCCTCAACACAGGCCATTAAACTATGTCCTAATTCTTCTTCTACAATAAACTGCAAGCGCTGGGTTAAGGTTTTATTGGTGGACTGCTTAATGAGTTCAGTTAAATCACGCTTATATTTTCGTGTATACATACACTGAATTTTACTAAGCTCAGCTAAATCAAAAAAAGGTGTCAACGGAAAACTTAAACCCTTAGCTCCCCACAAAGAACCCATACCCAATAAGGGCATAAAACAAGCTAGGCTTAAAGCACGATCAAAATCATTACCGCCAAGCCTAATCCCTGCATTAGCCAAGATATCATCCTGGCGATCGGTCTTTTGTATATAACGTCCCGATAAACGCATAATGGTAAAGTCAGAGGTACCACCACCAATATCCATAACTACGGCCAAACGCTCTTTATCACCTAAGGCTATTTCATGAGCAAAAGCCGCTGCTATAGGCTCATATTGAAAACGAATCTCCTTAAAACCAGCAGCTGTAAATATGCTTTTAAGCTGACTTTCAGCGACTAGATCAGCCTTTTCATTACCATCAATAAAATGCACCGGCCTACCTGCCACTACCGCACTAATATCTTGCTCAGCCAATAATTCAGCTTTATTTTTTACATGCTTAACAAAAGGCCCAATAATATCTTCAAATCGAGTTTGTCTGCCGCTGATAGTCGTGCCATCCTTCATAAGCGACGTACCCAGTACACGCTTAAAACTTCTCATAAAGCGCCCTTCCTCCCTACTAACATAGGCATTAAGCGCTTGACGACCAAACAAAGCACTAGAGCTTTCTGATTGAAAAAAGATAGTCGAAGGAATAGTCACATGATGATCTTCAACCGGCACCATCTTAATAGAAGCATCAAGATTATTAGCAATGGCGACCGTGGTATTTGAGGTACCAAAATCAATGCCGCAGGCAATTTCATGTAACGACTTCTTAGTGTGTATATTCATAAAGTGGCTAAATTCAGCCCACCTGCTTAATAATGGCGGACTTGTTAAATAGTGGCGTTACAATTGCATGAAAACGCTGTTGAATTTATTGTGGTGAAAGATAACAACACCCTGAGCGATGATTATACGTTATCTTCTTAACTTTAGCTTAGGCGAACGCCTAATGCTGAGAACTGATAGATGCTGGCAGATAGTTAAATCTTGAAATGATCAGCATGCAGCGCAGTTTATTACGCCGCATGTGATTTGATATGATATGTTTCTGAATCTACCCTAAACGCCTTTAACACTAACTTCTAATACCTGACTCCAATGCCCCACTTGTTTGTCGTTGATATGATAAATAGCACGATATTTCCAAACACAGGCACTGCCTGACGCCGGTAATGGCGTGTTATCTTGATAGCCCGAAGACATGCGTATAGTTAATAAGACAAAGACTCCTGTACCGTGATCAACCTCTATCTCTAGCGCGTCAGTACCGTTGCTTTTCCAACTTAAAACGGGGTGACCTCCTTGTATGTCAACTGAAAGTATCGGTTGCAGACTTGTAATATCAACAGCAGGCTTAGATGCTGCGATAATCCCTAAGTTTTTTCCGATGGCTTCAGTGTAATTAGGATGTTTTTTGATGCGAGTAATCAAGGGACCTACAAAGCCAAATATTCCAGAAAAAGGTGTACTAGTAGGCGCTAGCGGCAGTATAGGCAATACCGGTAAGGCTATGTCTGTATTGGCGGGGCCGTCACGTAAAATACGCTTAAGTGAGAAAATAGCGTGCGAGTAATTTTGTGCAACTTCTTGGCTACTTAATAAATAATCGAACCAAGCTGATGCTGCGGCTACTTTAGTGACTTCATTACTAGAAAGCTCTAAAGTAGAAGCATAACTAGGCAACTGCGTACTGAGTTGTTGTAAGAATACACTTTTATTAGCATCATCAGAGGGTATAGAGGTAGTATTTGGCATGCGCTTAGTCCTGTTATTGAAGGTTGAAGTGAAATAATTGCCTAGCTAAATAGTTGTGCTGACCAATAATGCCTTCATCAGCCAGTACAACGCAAGTTATTTTTATCAAGCACCTAAATAAAAGTTAAACATAGTCGTTAGCCATCTATTTATATAGGTATTTATACTACCTAATGACCTAAAAATACCAACAGCACCCCATTTTATACTCTAAAAAATCTATTACTTAGTTTATAGCTTATTATTTTCACCACGCTACTAGCTGCTAGCAATATGAAGTCGTTAGCTCATGGTGTTAGATTAGGTGCTAGCAACAAGCTAACCGGTGTCCATGGTGTGGAATTGGGTGCTAGCAATAAGCTATCCGGTGCTCATGGTGTGATATTGGGTGCGAGCTACAAGCTATCCGGTGCTCATGGTGTGAGATCGGGTGCGAGCTACAAGCTATCAGGTGCCCCTGGTGTGATATTGGGTGCCAGAAACAAGCTATCCGGTGCTCATGGCCTGAGATTGGGTGCCAGCAATAAGCTATCAGGTGCCCATAGCATGAGACTGGGTGCCATGACTCCTTCATGAAGCATTATAGGGTATATAGACCGTTGTTTTTCAGCTCTATGTAAATCGTAACGATCAATGAACTTATGTATATGTCGATATTAACAAACTAGCCGCGCCGTCATTCCGGCATGGACTGCCGGAAACCAGTTGCCATGGATGGTTGATGTAGCTTCAATCAGCTGACAATATAAATTATATGATGGGTACATCCATGCACACTATATCTCGGCACAAATCTGTCTGGAACAGACAGACATTTAGCCAAAGGGCGTCAGGCAGGATAGTCTGACGTAAATCCATACCGAGATAACGGATATAGCGTGTTTTGAATATTTACCCACCAAGATTCACATAGAGCCTATTTTTCTAACCATGTAACTGCTTTGTTAATCGCAAGACTTCTTTCTGTAATCGCTTGACTTCGGAGTAAAGGTAATCATTTGTTCGTTTCGCTTCATGGTCTTCAATAGCAACGACTTTATATTGCGAGTCGATATTTACACTGTATATGGCTTCCATTTCTTGGCTAGCAACAAAGCGTTCAAATGACGCTCTAGAGATACGGCGATGTCCGCCGGGTGTTTTCCAGCCTTCAAGTATCCCTTGTTCCACCCATAACTGTACAGAACGGATAGAGCATCCCATTTCTTTTGCTACATCCTGAGTAGTCATTAAGTTGAGGGCAGCAAGAGCAATTTTATGGCGCACGTAGTTTATCCTTTCTAATTATAAGTACGCGTAACAGCTTAATTTTTAATTGTTTTCGTTAATTTAGCAGGTGAATTTAATCTTCAGATATCTATTTATCAACTAAACACTAGTCCTGCCACGCACACACTGACTAATTTCTAAGTTCCATTATAATCATTTTTGTTTCATTATAAAATCATACGAAAGTAGGATTTCCCTACTAAGCCAGAGGCTTTCCTTAAGCCTAAAAATCTAAAACTTATCTTTCAACAACTAGCCATTAACGTTGTGCATGGGTAATTTATTCTGCATTTCCCCGCACATTAATTAAACCTAATTATTAATGAATTAAGGCATCCCAGTTAATAATCCAAGCATAAATATCATCGGCAGGCATTGGTTTAGCAATAAAATAACCTTGAGCAATATCGCAATCGGTACTACGTAAAAAATCCCAATCGACTTGATCTTCTACACCTTCAGCCACGCTTTTCATACCTAATTGTTTGGCTAAACCTAAACTGGCATTAAACATAACTTGACGCGTTTCGTTGCTACTCATATCGTGAACAAAACTTTGGTCTATTTTAAGTTCATTAAAAGGAATATTACATAATTGAGCTAAAGATGAGTGACCGGTACCAAAATCATCGATGGATAAATTAAAACGATGCATACGCAAACGAGTAAGCACTTC
>QVQF01000179.1 GCA_003584895.1 Methylococcales bacterium | reverse complement strand
ACCATCTCCTACATATTAGCGACACACGAGACCTTTAAAAGCTTAAACCGCTTTGGCGTAACGACACCCGGGGCCTTTACAAGCTTAATATCCCTTGGAGTAACGCTACCCAAGACCTTTACAAGCTTAATATCCTTTGGGGTAACGCTACCCAAGACCTTTACAAGCTTAATATCCTTTGGGGTAACGCTACCCAAGACCTTTACAAACTTAATATCCTTTGGGGTAACGCTACCCAAGACCTTTACAAGCTTAATATCCTTTGGCGTAACGATACTCGAGACCTTCACAAGCTTAATATCCTTTGGCGTAACGATACTCGAGACCTTCACAAGCTTAATATCCTTTGGCGTAACGATACTCGTAGCCTTTAAAATCAAACCCTCCTCCGAATAATCAGAGCAACACCGACTAGCACTACAGTTTTTTGTGCGTCTTTAAAAAATGGATGCTGTAACTAATGACTAAAACATTGGCTACTGAATTGACGGCTACCAACTTAACACGGGACAAGGCACTTGCGTATGTCGAGTTAGGCGCTAGCCGTAACCCGACACACTACGACACAATGTCGGGTTACGCTGTCGCTAACACGACCTACACCCAATAACATTATTCACATTGTCACGCCTTAAGTAGATAGCCGAATTAACTAACGTAAAGTGAACATTAAGCGAATTTATTTAACAAATATCCCAAGCCCTATTTTTAAAAGATAGAGCCTAAATATTAAGTTAAAATAGCATCGACCTAAGCAACTACCAATACCCATTGACCTTACCAAGGAACATCATGCAAAAGACTATTGGCTACGCCGCCCTACAACAAAATGCGCCACTCACTCCGTTCAGCTTTGAACGTCGTGATCTTCGCGCTACTGATGTCCAAATAGATATACTTTACTGTGGCGTTTGTCACTCTGATATACACCAAACGCGGAACGAGTGGGGTGGCGCCACATTCCCTATCGTACCTGGCCATGAAATTGTCGGTAAAGTCAGTAAAATAGGTGAGGCAGTTACCCAGTTTAAAGTCGGGGATAATGTGGGTGTCGGTTGTTTAGTGGATTCTTGCCGCACCTGCCCTGATTGCGAAGATCATTTGGAACAATTTTGCAATAAGGCATCTTTTACTTATAACAGCCCTGAAAAAGTCACCGGCGTTAATAATTATGGCGGCTATTCTAAGCAGATCGTAGTCAATCATGATTTTGTATTGCACATCTCCGATAAACTTAATCTTGCAGAAACGGCACCTTTATTATGTGCGGGCATTACTACATACTCACCTTTAAAGCATTGGAATATTGGCAAAGGCGATAAAGTCGGTATCGTGGGTTTAGGTGGACTAGGACATATGGGGCTTAAATTCGCCCATGCTTTTGGTGCGCATGTGGTGCTTTTTACGACCACCCCTGCTAAAGCTGAAGACGCTAAAAGACTAGGCGCTGATGAAGTGGTGATTTCTACAAATGCCGAGAACATGCAAGCTCACCTAGGCAGCTTCGACTTTATTCTAAACACCGTTGCCGCACCGCATAATTTAGATGATTACACGCTGTTACTAAAACGCGACGGTGTCCTCTGTTTAGTGGGCGTACCTGATCATCCCCATGCATCACCTACGGTCAGCCATTTAATTTTTAAACGCCGCAGTATTGTTGGCTCATTAATTGGTGGGCTCAAAGAAACCCAAGAAATGTTAGATTTCTGCGCTGAACATGGCATTAGCTCAGATATAGAAATCATTCCCATACAACAGATTAATGAAGCCTATCAACGGGTGTTAAAGAGTGATGTTAAATATCGCTTTGTGATTGATTTAGCGAGTTTAGAGTTATAGGATGTGCTGAACAAAGTGAAGCGCATCACTCATGATTGATGCGCCTCCTAGCGTCGGCACATCCTATGCACTGTATAATTACTCAGCTCAACATTTTAAAACAGCTGAAGCTGTTTTACTCCAAACAACACAGATGACAACATAATGGTCGGACGCTTGGCAACGATTAAGCTATATTAAAAAACTATCAATCAACTCTGCATAACCTTCTTTATAACTAGGATAGTTAAATTGATAGCCTAAGGCTTTTAAGCGCTCATTATTGCAACGCTTATTCATAGCCGCATCTTGCTCCATCGCTTTAACGAAAGGCATTGAACAACTTAGTCGCTCCGCCAACCATGACATAACCTCCCATGTGGTTGCAGGATCATCATCACTGGCTATATAACAAGATTCCAAGGCCATTCCTTCTAAGCGGCATTCTAGTAAAAACACTAATACGCCTACACAATCAGTTTGATGAATACGGTTAGTATAATAAGGAGGATCTTGCTGTATGGCGGGTACTTGTTTGGCCATTCTTAACAAATACTCACGTCCTGGACCATAGATTCCTGAAAAACGAACTATCACATGATCTGCGTTTAAATCGATCAAGCGCTGCTCGGCTAGCCTAATGAGTTGACTCGTTGCGTTTTCTGGGCAACTAATCGTGTTTTCATCCACCCATTCACCTAGCGTTTGTCCATAAACACTGGTTGATGATACAAAAAACCACTGCGGCGCTGTTTCTGTATTTGAAAAATGCGCTAATAAATTATTAACGCCTACTTTATAAATAGCTTCATAACTGTCTTGATTACGACCGTCAGGAGAGACGATAAAATACACAAAGTCAAAATCTAAGGGTAAGGCTATTAGAGCATCATGAGTACTAATATCCGCCTTAAAATACACCATGTTTGTTGTAACTTCGCTGTTAGGGGGATTTCTTTTAAGCCCGACCACTTGATGGCCCTTAGCCGTTAATACCTGTGCAAGCTGTGTTCCGATAGATCCGCAGCCTACGATTAAAATTTTAGCCATAAAAGTTGAATGTAAATTTATGTAGGATGGATAAGCAACGCAGCTAAGAAACAGGCATGATGCTGAGTAATTTTAAATCCCCCCTGCCCCCCTTTGAAAAATGAGGGCAGGGGGGGATTTTTAAAATTTTAGTTGCTCACCTGTGTCATACTCATTCCTAAGCTATTATTGCTTACGCTCAGTCACACTGATTGGCACTAAAGACTTACCTTTATATTCACCGGTTAAGGTTTTTAAGAAAGCCACTAAATTGTCAACTTCTTCAGGTTTAAAATCTTTATTTCTCTGAACCTTACCCATAATGCGAACAGCATCGGCTAATTCCCTAACAGATCCATCATGGAAATACGGAAAGGTCAGTTCAATATTGCGTAATGTCGGAACTTTAAAAACATGCCTATCATTGTCATCGTGGGTGACATTATATCGACCTAAATCAGCCTCAGTAATAGGTCCACCGCGACGATGGAAATAATCGCGTTTCGCACCCATCTTCTCATACGACAAACTACCCAATGTAGGGCCACTATGACAAGAGGCACAATTATCTTTAAATAAGGCATAGCCGGCTTTTTCATTCGCATTTAGGCTCTGATCATTACCACGTAAGTACTGATCAAAACGAGAATTTGCCGTAACTAAGGATTGTTCAAAACCGGCAATCGCATCGGTGACGGTGTCTTTCGTTAAACCTTGTTCTGGATATAACTCAGCAAAAGCTGACTGATAGGCAGGCACTTGTTTTAGTGTTTTCACTACATCATCCCACTGCGCACCCATTTCACCCGGATTAGCGACAGGGCCTGCGGCTTGTGTTTGTAAATCTTTAGCCCGACCATCCCAAAACTGAGCCAAGTTATAGCTGGCATTGTAAACAGTCGGTGTATTGATAGGGCCTTGTTGACCACGAATACCGGTAGCCACTTTAGCTTGATCGGTTCCACCTTTAGTCAAACCGTGACAAGACGCACAGCTTAAGGTGTTATCACCCGACAAAGAGGTGTCATGAAACAACTGATCACCCAACGCTACTTTTTTAGGATCTACAGCCACAGTTAAAGGCAAGGGTTGCACGGGCTCTGCTTTAAGTGCTTTAGTGGAATCTTGACTCAAAGGCGACTTTTCACGCTCCTCGTCAATCCATTTGAGTAGGCTTAATTTTTCATCAGCCGTTAAGCTACCTTCCCAATGCATAGATAGATATAAATGCGGAGGCATACTATTACTGGTAATAGCACCTTCTATTCTGGCTAACATTAAAGGCGACAAAGTCTCTTCACCACTATAAACCGCCTTTGAGAGTATGAGTCGTGCAGAGGCATTTGCTATATCACTGGCCATCAATTGTTTAGCGATAGGCAATTGTGCGTAGATAGGCATACGGGTTAAGCCCGGCGAATGACAGTCTACACATTTATTTTGTAAAATTTTCGTTGCAACAGCAAAACTTTGTGAGCTGCTAGCCAAAGCAGGTATCGGCTCATTTTCACCGGACAAGCCCAGTAAATTAGAAAGCGGTAAAAATATGGCGATAGCGGCAACAGGAAGTAAATATATCTTTTTCATAATGTCATCTTAAAGAATGGCGCTACCTTTTACGATAGCCTGATTTAATTTATGCTGGCAATCAAGATTACCCGCGATGAGTCTATACACTAATTTAAAAACCATCCCATTATTAACTGAGCTTTTTATTCACGTTGACTATGAGTCAGCCAACACATATACCTGAGCAAATGTTTCAGGCACGGCTATAGCAGACGTTGTTGCCGTATCAAAGCACCAAGAATCTGCCGCCTTATTATGAACAGCTTCACTAACTGCTAATCGCCTATCATTATCTCTAGCCAAAACACCTAAATTCACAGCCTGATCAACCACCTCTCCTAATACCGTGTAATCCATCTTAACGGATGAGCCAATATTACCTTCTATCATAATCCCCGAGGCTATGCCAAAACCACACAGAACTCGACTATAAAGAGAGTTATTGGCAACAAATACTTTAAATTTTGTTTCAGCATCCACACAGGCGGCAATAGCGGCATCGACCTCATCCGGTGAAAAATGCGCAATAACACAAGCATCGGCATATTTAGCCACTTGTCCGCCATATTCAATAAATGACGTAGAACAAATGTCTAAATAAGCATTAATGACTACCACCAATTCTTTGGTAAAAAATGTCTGATACAAGCCAGACAAATCTGTCATGCTACCGGACACCACTATTTTTTCAGTGCTTTTAATAGGAATAGTGAGTGGATTAACACCTTCCATTAAATACTTAAGCAACGCTGGCTGAGTATACCGTCCTACGGCATTATAAGATTGGGCAATATTTTGTAACATCATGCCGATAGCCAATAACATTAGATCATTGCTTTCACTTAAGGCTACCGTTTTCATACCCCATTCGGTAAACAAACGCTCTTCACAAGCAGTTTCAGCGCTTAAAATAGTGACTTCATTATGACGAGGATCTCGGCTGATCTTTTCTACTAAAGCATCAACAATAACAGCATCTCCCTCTAGTACCTGAAAGAAATAATCACGCACTGAAATCAATACACCCGTCACATCTCTTTTTTTATTATTCTCACTAGAGATTCGGCCTATTTCCAAAATCTCTTCTTGAGTCATTACGGCATTAAGTTTACTCACATAGGTCAGGCGCTTCATGCCTAAAGGCTCTTCAAATAGCTCATGTTCAGCTTTATGAGTACTTAAATTACGAATAGCTTTACCCATTAGCCAACCACTTTTCAGCAGCGCTTTAAGATCTTCCTGAGAAACAAGTTTTAGTTCACAATCAGTAACGCAGCGTACAGTTTCTATGCGTTTACTTTCATGAGTGGGCATTATTTCACCAAAATAATCGCCAGGACCTAAGTCTCTAATTTTACGACCATCTTGTAGGACTTTTAATTGCCCTGAATCTACCGCATAAGCCATTTCTGCGGCATCACCTTGAGCAAAAATTTCATCACCGGCTTTAAAATGTAACATTTGTAACTTCGAAGAAGTTGCTTGCGACAGTACCGCAATGTCATTACGAAAAGCGAGCACTAAAAACCAATCAATAATAATACGTAAATTTCTTTCTAAACCGGGCACCGAGAGTAGATTAGTCAGGCGAGAAAAAAACCAAGCTGGTTTGCCACTGATAACCAACCAACCTAAACAACACAAAGAATATTGTCCTAAGGTGTAAGGTTTAATCACATAATTTTTCTGTTTATATGGACGCGACGCATAACCCTGGGAATGCGCCCAAGCGTTAAAGCCGGCACTACACCCCAAGTCAACTCGATCACGCGTAAATACAAACTGAGCATGAGCCAAACTCTTTTCTGTTTCTGTTATCCAGATGTTGTTGAAGGCTAACAAGCGAAGCTTGTCGTTTATAGCAAACGCGCCACTCAATTCACCAGCATGTTTAAAAGGAAGTGTAGGTAATTGCAAGGCAGCATTAATGACTAGGCCTACTGGCTGACTTTGACCATTGGCAAAAAACAAATGTCGCTGCGTAATACTGGTAATATCTTCATGTAAATGTTCAATCACGCCTGCTTTCTTCAAGCTTTTAGCGCGTCTTATACTCATTTTATTTTCAAAATCAGAACTTAACAGACCTTGTTCATCAAATAGATGCACCTGCCAACCTAAACGTTGCAATACTGTATAGGATGACTCTGCAGCACGCAATATCTGACTAATTTCAACCGCTATGGCTGATGCACATTCACCAAAACCAAGGACTGCAAAGCTAAGTAATCGAACTTGCTCGGCACTATCTTCTTCAAACTCAGCTTCTTCTACCAGATCAAGCACTCGCTGCCTAATACGTAAGGCGTCTGCAACTGAATCAATCAAACAAGCATGAGCCGCCATACCAGGAATAGTGGCTATGTTAGATTTTTGGCTCAAGGCAATAATCAAACTATCGTAATGTAACTCGATGAGTTCATTATTCTTACGCTTAGCAATGACCAACTGGTTTTGCTCATCAATGCTATCTAAGTGCCCAACCACCACAGTAGTCTGCTGAATAATACGTCGAAAAGGATTGACCACGTTACCAGGCTG
>QVQF01000037.1 GCA_003584895.1 Methylococcales bacterium | reverse complement strand
CGTAAGTTAGTAACTTAGATGCTAAACTAAAGACTTACGGTATTCGACCGCCTTTTTAGAGTCACAACATCATGCTGGATATAATACAAATTCCTGTGTTAAACGATAACTACATCTATATGCTGCATGATAGCGTTAGCTTAGAAACCGCAGTGATTGATCCAGCATTAGAGCAACCAGTATTAGATGTGTTGGCTGAGAAGGGTTGGCAATTGAGTTTTATTTTAAATACTCATCATCATTGGGATCATGTGGGTGCCAACTTGGCCTTAAAGCAACAAACCGGTTGTAAGATTTTTGCAGCGGCATCCGATCGAGAGCGTATTCCGGGTATTGATGTCGGTGTTGAGCAGGGCGATGTGATTTGTTTAGGTGAACATCAGGCTCAGGTTGTAGAGACGCCAGGTCATACTAGCGGTCATGTAGTTTATTATTTTGCGGAGGATCAAGCCTTGTTTTGTGGCGATACCTTGTTTGTCATGGGTTGTGGTCGCTTATTTGAAGGGACGCCGCAACAAATGTATGCGTCCTTACAGACTTTGAAAGCATTACCACCGTCAATACGGGTGTACTGCACGCATGAATATACCTTGGCAAATGCTACTTTTGCCTTAAGTGTAGAGCCGGATAATATTTTTTTGCAAAGAAAACTGCTGACGGTGACGCAACTTAGAGCAGCCAATATAGCGACAGTCCCCTCTACAATTGCTGAAGAAATAGCTACTAATCCGTTTTTTAGAGTGGATAGTATCAGTATACAAAAAGAGCTGGGCTTAGTTGGTGCTGAGCCTGATGTTGTGTTTGCAGCCTTAAGGCGCCGTAAAGATGATTATTGACGGGGTTATGATTCCCTCGTAGAACGTGTTTCCATTAAATTAAGATGGAGTAAAACAGCTTCAGCTGTTTTACAAAGCAATAGCTGAAGCTATTGCACTCCAAGTTTTATACTGCTTAGCTTAATGGTAATAACGTAGAGCGTGGGAATCATAATCAACCTTTACGCTTTAGGACGCATATGCGGAAATAACAACACATCACGAATAGATGGCGCATCGGTAAATAACATCACCAAGCGATCTATGCCTATACCTTCGCCAGCGGTAGGCGGCATACCATGTTCTAAGGCGATAATATAATCGGCATCAAAATGCATAGCCTCATCATCACCGGCTTCTTTTTCTTCAACTTGTTTTTGAAAACGTGCTGCTTGATCTTCGGCGTCATTTAATTCAGTAAAACCATTGGCGATTTCTCTACCACCGACAAAAAACTCAAAGCGATCGGTGACGTGAGGATTGTCATCATTACGTCTTGCTAATGGAGACACTTCAACGGGATACGCAGTAATGAAGGTTGGATTCATTAAGCGACTTTCTACGGTTTTCTCAAAAATTTCAATTTGTATTTTACCCAAACCATAACCGCCTTTAACAGGAATATTCAAGTTTTGGGCAACGATAAGAGCCGCTTCACGGCTATCAAGATCAATCGCTGTTAAGTTAGGATTAAAGTGCAGGATAGACTCAACCACAGTCATACGATCAAAGGGTTTGCCAAAGTCGTAAAGTTCACCTTGATAAGTCACTTCTGTTTTGCCCATCACTTCTATAGCAATGCCGCGTAACATGGCTTCAGTTAAATCCATTAAGTCATGGTATTCAGCATAGGCTTGATAAAACTCGAGCATGGTGAATTCTGGGTTATGGCGCGTTGATAAGCCTTCGTTACGAAAGTTACGGTTGATTTCAAAGACTCGCTCAAAACCACCGACGACTAAACGTTTTAAATATAGCTCTGGAGCTATACGCAAAAACATATCCATATCTAGCGCGTTATGATGCGTGGTAAAAGGTCGCGCGGTGGCTCCGCCAGGGATGACTTGCATCATAGGAGTTTCAACTTCTAAGAACTGACGTTCAATCAGAAATTGGCGGATATAAGCGACTATTTTGGAGCGGATTAAGAAGGTATCACGTGATTGCTCGCTCATAATTAAATCTAAATAACGCTGACGGTATTTTATTTCTTGATCGGCAAGGCCGTGAAACTTTTCAGGCAAGGGTCTTAAGGCTTTGGTTAATAGACGGATATCATCGACCTTAACACTTAATTCGCCGGTTTGGGTGACAAAGAGAATGCCTTCTGCACCGATAATGTCTCCTATATCCCACTTTTTAAATTGCTCGTTATAAAAGTTTTCGGGTAGGGTATCTCTAGTCACATAAAGCTGAATTTTACCGGACATATCTTGGATATGAGCAAAGCTGGCTTTACCCATCACTCGGCGGGTCATGATTCTGCCTGCCAATTTGACACGTACGGGTTCGGCTTCTAGCTCTTCTTTAGTTTTTTCGCCGTATTTAGCAAACAATTCTCCCGCAACCACATTGCGACGAAAATCAGTAGGGAAGGCGATGCCGCCGTTTTCACGTAGTTCATTTAATTTGCTACGGCGTTGTTTGATTTGTTCTTGTTCGTCTTGTTGTATGTCTGACATGGGTTTTAGTAATTAAATGATTAAGTAAAATACCTTTGATTGATTTAGGCTGCTTAGAGTCCGCTTTTTAAGCTCGCCTCAATAAACTGATCCAAATCACCATCTAGCACCGCTTGAGTATTGCCTGTTTCTACGCCGGTGCGTAAATCCTTGATGCGCGATTGATCTAGCACATAAGAACGGATTTGACTGCCCCAGCCTATGTCTGATTTGGTGTCTTCTAAGGCTTGGGCCGATTCACTGCGTTTACGCATTTCCAATTCATATAGCTTGGCTTTTAATTGCTTCATAGCCGTCGCTCGGTTTTTATGTTGCGAACGATCGCTTTGGCATTGTACGACGATGCCGGTTGGGTTATGGGTCATACGTACAGCAGATTCAGTTTTGTTGACATGCTGACCACCCGCGCCACTGGCACGGTAGACATCGATGCGTATATCGGCAGGGTTAATGTCAATATCAATATCGTCATCAATTTCTGGAGAAACAAACACTGAAGCAAAAGAGGTATGTCTACGATTGCCAGAGTCGAAGGGTGATTTTCTGACTAGTCTATGCACGCCGGTTTCGGTGCGTAACCAACCAAAGGCATATTCACCTTCAAAGCGAATAGTGGCACTTTTAATGCCGGCGACATCACCTTGTGATTCTTCAATCAGTTCGGTTTTAAAGCCTTTACGCTCGCCCCAACGTAAAAACATACGTTCGATGATGGAGGCCCAATCTTGCGCTTCGGTACCACCTGAACCAGATTGTATATCCAAGAAGGCGTTGTTGGGATCCATCTCGCCAGAGAACATGCGTCGAAATTCAAGATCAGCGACTCTTTTTTCAAAATGCGCTAAATCATCGATCACGGTTTCTACCGTTTCTTCATCATCTTCTTCTATGGCCATAGCTAATAGTTCTTCGGCGTCTGCCAAGCCACGCTCTAGGTCATTAATGGTGTTAACAATGACTTCCAATTGTCCGCGTTCTTTACCTAAGGTTTGTGCGAGTTCGGGATTATCCCAAATCTTAGGGTTTTCTAGTTCTCGTAAGACTTCGACTAAGCGTTCATTCTTAATATCAAAGTCAAAGATACCCCCTAAGGGAATCGCCGCGACTTTTTAAGTCGGCTATTTTATTTCTAATCGGATTTATTTCTTGCATGGTGTAGCGTTTAACCTATGACCGTCGATAGCCAATGCCAGAGTGCATTGGTCGATGAAAACTTTAAAAGGGCTTGATTATAAACTATATGCGGCTTGCATTCATGTAGAACATTGTGTTGTTTAGGTTTGTGGTGATGGTCTTTTGTACCGTCATCTTTTTAAACGGTCATGATGCCCAGATATTGGTACGTCTGACATCGGTTTCAAAACGGCCATTAGGATAAAGTTTTAACCAGCGATAACCCGGCGCATCATTCGTGATGCACTTAGATTTAGATAAGGATTGATAGCCCGTAGCCGGCGTTGATAAGTAACAAATACCCTGTTGGACAATCATAAACTCTTGATGAACATGTCCTGAGATAACCAGTTTGATAGCCGGTAACTGTTCAAAACATTGCATCACTTGCTGATGATTTCGAACTTCAAAATTGATGCCACGGTCATTATGATCAGGTAAATTATGATGCATGGCAATGACAGTCGATTTATCAGGATGCTGGGCGATCAAGGCTTTTATGCGTTGTAATTCCGCATGACTAACCTCACCTTCATAACTATCTGGCATAGGATGATTATTTGAGTCGACCAGAATGATTTGCCAATCACTTAATAAACAATGATTACTGGTAGTAACCCATTCTAGTGGATAAGCCTGATCAGCATTTTCAGGATGATCATGGTTGCCCAGTACATAATGAACAGGTGCAGAGAATGTTTTTAAGGACTCTGCAATAAATCGGTAGGTTTCAGTAGCTCCATCGTGAGCCATGTCGCCGGTAATGATAATAATATCGGGACGTTCATAATGTTGATGAATATGGCTTAAAACTTTGGCGAAACTATCGCGGGTATTAATGTGATTAAACAAGCCGGCTGGGTCAGCAAATAAATGTAAATCCGTCAGTTGTAAAACGGTTGTGTAATCACGCTTCATTTACTGGCTATGGCCTCACAACGTGCTCTGGCAAAAAAACTGGCAGGATTAGCGCACCATTCATCTAGGGTCTTGCATTGTTGTTCTAATTCTATGGACGTTAACCACTGTTGATCGAGTATCAACTGACGGTGATCGGTATTTAAAAATTGACACCAATAGCTGCGAATACTTTCTTTTTCAATATCGCTGGCAAAAGTATCATAACTACAACTGACCTTAATGTTCTGAAAGCCTTGATTAAGTAATAATTGTTTGTGCTGCGAGCCAAAATAAATATTGCCGCCTTGATGGCTAAATACTTTTTCTATGGTATTCCAAACAGCTGTTAAGTGGATGTTGGGTGGCATCATCATATCGCCGCTATGACAAGCATCACGTAATGCTACAAGACCGCCAGGCTTTAATACACGAAAAAACTCAGCTAAAGCCTGCTCTGGTTTTTGTAAGTGATAAAGCACGGCATGAGCAAAAACCACATCGAATTGTTCATCAGCATAAGGTAGTGAATAGGCCGAGCCGCAGGTAAAGCTAGCATTAGTAATAGCTCTTTCTTTTTGACTTAATAACGCCTGTTCAATTTGAATGGGGCTGCTATCAATGCCAAATACTTGTCCGGGCTTGACTAGTTCTGCAATATCTAAGCTCATTGAGCCGGGTCCACAGCCACAATCTAAAACAGTTAAACCGGGATTTAAATAGGATTCTAAAAAGGCGCCTTGTTTGGCAAAGCTGCGCTGTTTGAATTGGTCGATGATTTGCGCTGAATAGCCACCGCTGTATTGTTCTGTCATGATTTTAAGTACTCCAGCAGTTAAAATTTCATCTTATAACATAGCGCAGATGATACGGTATGATGGATGCAAATACTACCGCATACCATCCAAAGACAGTGGCATTATAAGTTCAGGTTGATTTTGGCTTTGATCAACGTATTGGCAGGCCTGCGATTGCCCATAGTTAAAAACAGTGTAGACAAAGTCACATTGCTGTTTTGTTTATAAGCTAAAATGGGCTCATATTAAAATATGGATAATGTGATTGTAATGAATTTTTTAACACGAGGAGGTATTTGATGAAGATAATAGCTTTATATAGTATCAAAGGCGGTGTTGGTAAAACCTCAAGTGCTGTTAATTTGGCCTATATTTCTGCCAGCAAAGGTTATCGCACCTTGGTCTGGGATTTAGATCCTCAGGGTGCTAGCAGTTATTATTTTCGTATTAAACCTAAGATTAAAGGTGGTAGCAAAGATCTTATCGCTGGAAAGCGTGATCTGGAAGGTTTGATTAAGGGGACTGATTTTGAACATCTAGATTTGTTGCCTGCTGATTTTTCATTTAGAAATTTAGATCTGGTTTTGGATACTAAGAAGAAACCAACCTCACAAATTAGAAAGTTACTTAAACCCTTGACTGAAGATTATGACTTTATTTTTCTAGATTGTCCTCCGAATATATCGCTATTGTCTGAAGCTGTTTTTGCCGCCGCGGATATTTTATTGACGCCTATCATTCCGACGACCTTGTCATTACGGACCTTAGAGCAACTGAAAGCATTTATCGCTGATAATGAGTTAGATAATCTTGCTTTGATTCCATTTTTCTCCATGGCTGATCGACGAAAAAAAATGCACAAGGATATTATGGAGGATTTGGTTAAGAGCTATCCTGAGATATTATCAACAGCGATTCCTTATGCCTCTGATATAGAACGTATGGGCTTGGAGCGCCAACCTTTAGGTGGCTTTATGAATAAAGGTCGATCTATGGAGGCTTATCATGAGTTATGGCAGGAAGTGATGATGCGTGTTGACGTAGAATAATGCTTGGTAGAGTCATTGGGGTAGCAAAAAGATGATCACTATTATTCAGCGAGTCACGATGGCAAAAGTGACGGTTAATCATCAGGACATTGCTGAAATTGACGTAGGTATTATGGCTCTGCTTGCTGTAGAAAAAGATGATACGCCCAAAGAGGCCGAGCGCTTGCTGGAACGTATCTTAAATTTTAGGATTTTTGCCGATGAGCAAGAGCGCATGAATCTAAGCTTAAGAGATATTAAGGGCGGATTACTGATCGTGCCACAATTTACTTTAGCCGCAGATACTCAGAAGGGTAATCGCCCTAGTTTTATTTCAGGCGCAGCTCCAGAACAAGCCCAGCAATTATTTAGTTATCTGCAACAATTTGCCTTGGCTGTTTATCCTACTGTGCAATTTGGTCAATTTGGTGCTGATATGCAAGTGACGTTAATTAATAATGGTCCTGTTACCTTTACTTTACGAACCTCTAAATTGCAGTGATTATTTACTGGTTTTACTTAGTTATTCATCGGTTTAAAAACAAATAATGAGGTCGCTATCGCGACGATGTGTTAATCGGGTATTCGCACCCGAAGGCGAGGTACTTTCTTTTGCTCCGCCAAAAGAAAGTACCCAAAGAAAAGGCGGCTCGGTCGCCGCTTCTTCCTGCGCTCCTCGGTTTTGTCGGGGGTCGGTAGAGAGGGCTTCCTGCCCTCCTACCG
>QVQF01000202.1 GCA_003584895.1 Methylococcales bacterium | reverse complement strand
GTCATTTATCCCGGCGATGTTATTGGGGAAATATCTTTTTTCTTACATGTCCCACGTACAGCAGACATAGTTGCAGCCACTGACAATGTCAAATTATTAAGCCTTGATGAAGCGTCTATGTCCCGGCTATTAAAGATAGACCATACGCTTGCCAACAAGATTCTAATAAATATTTGTCGTAATTTATGTACACGGGTAATGGGTGTTGAGATTCAACAACTCAACAATCACAGTTAGGATTTCTTTCAGCTATTAACAGGAACGTACCATGCCCATTTTTGATTATGACCTAGCTTTTTCAAGAAATCATGGCATCACTAGCGCAACGGATCAGGCACGCTTAAAAAATGCTACTTACGCAATTGCCGGCATGGGTGGTGTGGGTGGTGACTACTTGATTACTTTGTTACGAGCAGGCGTAGGGCATTTCAAGATATCTGACTTTGATGAATTTGAAATCGCTAACTTTAATCGTCAGTATGGCGCGAGCATGTCGTCTGTAGGCCTTAAAAAACTAGACATAATGGTTAAGCTTGCTGTAGATATTAATCCTGATGTCGAAATAACAACCTATGACAGCGGCATTAATAAACAGAACATCGATGATTTTTTAACCGGTGTAGACGTTTTTATCGATGCCGTCGAGTTTTTTGAAATAAAAACTCACCGATTACTAGTTAACACCTGCATGGAGAGAAATATCCCAGTCATCTTCGGAGTGCCTTTAGGCTTTGGTGCAGGAGTATTAGTATTTAAATCAGGAGGCATGTGCTTTGACGACTACTTTGATATTGATTACAGCACGCCACTGGGGTTACAGGCCTTAAAAATGGCCATAGCAGTAGCTCCTGCAGGCTTTCATCTTAAATACATACTACCTACTGCTTTCGATCTTGATAGTCGTAAAGCACCTAGCATTTCAAGTGGCTGTAAATTGGTGACAGGAATTGTCATCAGCAAAGCAATACTTGCATTATTACATTCGCAAGAACTCAAACCATTACCTCATTACACTTGTTACGATGCTCGTCTTAACCGACTAAAGAATGGTTATTTATGGAAAGGCAATAAAAATCCGTTACAGCAAATAAAGTTCTTGATAGCTCGCAAACGATTAGGCATTTAAAAAACTTAATGCACTAGTTTTGGATTTAGCATCTGCAGCTCATAATTATGAGTCTTGTTTACTTTTTAGCTTTGGTACTATTCATCCCCAAATAAAAAAAACAAACTCTGCAAAGTCTTAAGCTATCGCTAACAATATTCTTGTGTAATTTATTTATTTCACACCATACCTACTGAACTTAATCAGTCCAGCAGGAATAATGTGTTAATTAAGGCTATATTTTGTGATAAATATCAGCACCTTCATCAAGGAATTGTTTAGACTTTTCATCCATTCCTTGCTTTAGTGCGTCATTTTCATCTTCAATACCTTTTGCTTTCGCGTAATCACGCACATCCTGACTAATTTTCATAGAGCAGAAATGAGGCCCACACATAGAGCAAAAATGTGCGACTTTAGCCGAGTCTTTAGGTAAGGTTTCATCATGAAATTCACGCGCCTTTTCAGGATCAAGACCAATATTGAACTGGTCTTCCCAGCGAAATTCAAATCGAGCTTTAGACATAGCGTTATCACGAGCTTGTGCGCCTGGATGACCTTTAGCTAAATCAGCCGCATGAGCGGCAATTTTATAAGTCACGATACCTTCACGTACATCTTGCTTGTTCGGTAAGCCTAAATGCTCTTTTTGCGTGACATAGCACAACATAGCACAACCATACCAACCGATATTCGCCGCACCTATAGCTGAGGTAATATGGTCATAACCTGGCGCTATATCAGTCGTCAAAGGGCCTAAGGTGTAAAAAGGCGCTTCACCACATTCTTCTAGCTGTTTTTCCATATTGATTTTAATCATGTGCAAAGGCACGTGACCTGGACCTTCAATCATGGTTTGGATATCGTGTTTCCAAGCGATTTTTGTTAACTCACCTAAAGTTTCTAGCTCGCCAAATTGTGCAGCATCATTAGCGTCATAAATAGAACCAGGACGTAAACCATCACCTAATGAGAACGAGACGTCATAAGCTTTCATGATTTCGCAGATGTCTTCAAAATGCGTATATAAGAAGCTTTCTGTATGATGCGCTAAGCACCATTTCGCCATAATCGAACCACCGCGAGAAACGATGCCGGTCATGCGTTTAGCGGTAAGCGGTACATGGTGTAAACGCACACCCGCGTGAATCGTAAAGTAATCGACACCCTGCTCTGCTTGCTCAATTAAAGTATCGCGAAAAATTTCCCACGTTAGGTCTTCAGCTTTTCCGTTAACTTTTTCTAATGCTTGATAGATAGGTACAGTACCGATTGGTACGGGTGAATTACGCAGTATCCATTCACGGGTTTCATGAATATTTTTACCTGTTGATAAATCCATAATGGTATCGCCGCCCCAGCGTATACCCCAAAGCATTTTTTCTACTTCTTCATCGATAGATGATGTTACCGCAGAATTCCCTAGATTGCCGTTGATCTTAACTAAAAAATTACGACCTATAATCATAGGTTCCAATTCAGGATGGTTAATGTTGCAAGGGATAATAGCGCGGCCCCTTGCTACTTCCTCACGCACAAATTCAGCGGTAATAACATCTGGGATAGCCGCTCCAAAAGAATCCCCCGGATGCTGACCTTTCCATAAGTCACGCATCTCTTCCATCTTTTGGTTTTCACGTATTGCAATAAATTCCATTTCCGGCGTAATTATGCCTTGCCTTGCATAATGCATTTGCGAAACATTAGCGCCTGCTTTAGCACGACGTGGCTTTCGTATATGTTCAAAACGTAAACTTGCTGTCGCGGGATCTTCCAAACGCTGCTGACCAAACTCTGAACTTGGGCCCATTAATTCTTCAGTATCATTACGCTCTGCAATCCATGCTGAGCGGATAGCGGATAGCCCTTTCTTTAAATCAACTTCAACATTAGGATCAGTATAAACACCCGAGGTATCATAAACATAAAGTGGACCGTTCTTTTCTACAGCACCAAAATGAACGGGCGTATCAGACAAATTAATTTTGCGCATAGGCACTTGAATGTCAGGACGACTGCCCTGTACATAAATCTTTTCAGATGCGGGATAGGAATCAATTTTTACACTACTGGCAGTTGTAGCCTCAGCAGTATCATTTAGAACAGCGCTCATGTCTTTACTCCAATAACAATAAAACAAGGCGCAGGGAAGTCTGGGCTTTCCTACGCCGGTATTAACCGGGGTCAGGTTCAAAGGGTATCTCTCAGCCTTACGTTCTAATGAAACGAAAAGCACCCCTAGCCTTTACGGATGTTGGACTAAGTTAAAGGATAATGATACAGATTGCAAGCAAGAACCCATGCAGTCACACAATAAAAAAATGATTAGCACCTAATTAGAAATGGATGCTAATCAATATTAATGTCAAATATTTTTCACTTATATTCTTAGCGGTTATTATTCACAATCAATCTTAAGAGATTTTCTGCTCTTTACAAAAGTCTTTTAAATAAGCTAGAAAATCATCTTTTAACTCTTTATGTAACAAGGCCTGCTCTACTGTTGCTATTAAAAAGCCTAGCTTAGAGCCGCAATCATAGCGCTTACCTTCAAATTCATAAGCCAATACTGTCTCAACTTTTAATAAACTTGCTATAGCATCCGTTAATTGAATTTCACCACCCGCACCGCGCTCAGTGTGCTTAATTTTATCAAAAATAGCTGGGGTTAAAATATAGCGACCTACAACTGCTAAATTAGATGGTGCATGTTCGGGCTTAGGTTTTTCAACTATCAACTCAATGGGGGCTGATCTATCTATAAATTCATTAATCTTCACAATCCCATAACTAGCCGATTCTGAGGGATTAATGCGCTCCACACCAAGTATAGACGTTTGTTTTTTCTCGTAAAGTTCAACCATCTGCGCCATGCAGCCACGCGTGCCATCTTCGACCATATCATCTGCCAAGATGACAGCAAAAGGTTCATCACCAATAACTGAGCGGGCGCAATAAACCGCGTGCCCTAAACCTAATGCTTCTGCTTGACGAATAAACACAAAAGATACATTAGGCGGCACAATACCGCGCAATAAGGTTAATAACGCTGTCTTACCTTTTTCTTCTAGTTCTTTTTCCAGCTCATAAGCTTTATCAAAATGATCCATTATGGAATTCTTGCTACGGCCAGTGATAAATACCATAGTATCAATACCGGCAGCAACCGCTTCCTCTACCGCATACTGAATCAAGGGTTTATCTACAATAGGTAGCATTTCCTTAGGACTAGCTTTGGTTGCTGGTAAAAAACGAGTACCTAAACCAGCGACAGGGAAAACAGCTTTAGTAATTTTTTTGCTCATGTTTTATTTCCATTATTTAAATTAGTAAGAGTCCAGATGAATATCTTAACTATTAACTCGAAATTTAAGTCCACACTAAACACGCCCATATTGATCATCAAAACGAACAATATCATCTTCACCTAAATAACTACCTGATTGTACTTCAACTATTTCCAAGGGAATAACACCTGGATTTTCAAGACAATGGATAACCCCTAAAGGGATATAAGTAGATTCATTTTCAGTTATTAATAACGACTCCTCACCCTTAGTAACTAAGGCCGTCCCTTTAACAACCACCCAATGCTCTGCTCGATGATGATGTCTTTGCAAGGACAACTTAGCACCAGGTTTAACTATAATACGCTTAGTCTGATGGCGCTCACCGCTATCAACCAAATCATAGTTGCCCCACGGCCTAGATGCTTTTCTATGTAAGTCAGCTTCACTACGACCTAATTGTTTTAATTGATCAACAATGTGTTTGACCTCTTGAACTCTATCCTTGGGAGAAATCATCACGGCATCAGCAGTTTCTACGACCACTAAATCATGCACGCCAATAACAGCGACCAATTTACTTTGGGAATGGATAAAAGAATTATGACTATCAACCGTTAATACATCACCGCTAATGGCATTGCCATTAGCATCTTTATTAGTAACATCCCATAAAGCTGACCATGAACCTACATCATTCCAACCAGCATCAAGCGGAATGACGACCGCCTTGTCAGTTTTCTCCATGACGGCATAATCAATAGAGTCAGCAGGACAAGTAGCGAACAATTCCTTATCTAAGCGCACAAAATCCAAATCAATCTTTGCCGCAGCCAAGGCTAATCGACAAACGCGAAGCATCTCTGGATTAAATTTTTCTAATTCAGTTAAGAAAGTACCAGCTTTAAATGCGAACATACCACTATTCCAGTAATAATTACCACTAGCTACATACTGGCTTGCCGTCTCTACATCTGGTTTTTCAACAAAGGCTGCCACACCAAAAGCTGAGCCATGTTTAACAGTATCGCGTTTAATATAACCATAGCCGGTTTCTGGCTGATTAGGCACTATACCAAAAGTCACCATAAAACCTTGCTCGGCCAATAGTTTGGCTTGTTCAACAGCGATATGAAAAACCACCAAGTCGCTAATAACATGATCTGCCGGCAGTATGAGTATGACATCATCAACTGATGCGGCATTAAGAGCTGCCATGGTTACCGCAGGGGCAGTATTTTTACCCATAGGCTCCAAAATAATAGCAGCTGGTTTTGCCTCTATGTCCAATAACTGCTCTGCCATCATAAAACGATGATTTTCATTACAGACAGCTATCGGGGCTTTTAATCCTTTTAAGCCTATCAATCTGAGTAGTGTTTCCTGAACCATAGTGTAATTGGACACCAGAGGCAGAAATTGTTTTGGATATTGTGCGCGAGACAGTGGCCAAAGGCGCGTTCCTGAGCCACCCGATAAAATAACGGGAATCATAATGGTTTTCCTAAAATATTAAAGGCTGTATTGAATCTAAGAATCAATAAAATAATTTTTTTTATTTTAGCACTGCTTAGTCATATACAGTAAATTAGATAAATCATTCGTGGATAATGCACTCACCATTTTTATATTAAATCGAAAGCACTAACTGGATACCACTCATTCATTATAATTTGCAATCAATCCCCGTTGTACTAACAAATTAATTACATGCTCAACACTTTCAGACAGAGTTTGTTCATGAGTATTAACTATCAGTTCTGGGTTCTTAGGTGCTTGGTAAGGCGACCCTATACCCGTAAAAAAAGGAATATCTCCTGCTCGAGCCTTTTTATACAACCCTTTTACATCTCGTTGCTCACAAGTTTCTATTGGGCATAAACAATATATTTCTAAAAAATCACCAGGAGGAACCAGTTTTCTGGCTATATCACGATCCGTCATGAACGGCGAAATAAAAGCTGTTAAAGTTATAACACCCGCTTCAGTCATTAACTTAGCCAATTCTCCAATCCGTCTAATATTTTCAACGCGATCACTATCAGTAAAACCAAGGTCACCACACAGACCTTGACGAACATTATCACCATCAAGAACATAGGTGGAAACGCCCATCTTATATAGACAATATTCTACAGCATGAGCTAACGTTGATTTACCCGAACCTGACAAACCTGTAAACCAGAGAATAGCACTTTTATGAGCATGCAACACCTCTCTATCAGCCCTAGAGATGCTTGCATGATGCAAAACGGTATTTGTACTTTTTTTTGTCATAAGAAGGTTTAATAATTAGAAACGATAGAATTTAAGGATATTTTTTTTCAAACTCAGCAATAAATAAGGACAATTCATCATAAGGTAAATGATTAATGCCAGCAGCACTCTTACGACCACCACCTGAAGCAAATAGGGAGCACAACTCATCAGCTCCGATCTTATTAACTAATGGAGCTCGCACGCTAATTTGATAGCCACCATGAGCGTTATAACTAATTACAGCATGAGCACGCGCAGGCATCTTATTAGCTAATTCATTGCTGAATACACCACTAATACGTCTTGCCCAAGCCTCGTCTGGCAATCTATAAACCGCTATGGCTGATGTGCGGTATTCTTCTTTAATCAATTGTGCTTTTACTATGTCCTCGGCATATCCCGCTAATAGCTGTTGATAGCTACTATCATTAGCCGCCATATAATCAAATGGCGACGTATAAGCCAC
>QVQF01000218.1 GCA_003584895.1 Methylococcales bacterium | reverse complement strand
ACCATTTACACCCAACACATTGATTTTTAGCACATAAGAGTCAATAAATCCCATAAATCAGTCAATTGCTACACATAAACTCCCACATAGGTAGTTATTTGATGCGATTGCAGACAAATTTAGTAAGAAAAGACTCCCGTTTTTATTTCAGAAGTAGAATTCCAAAAGACCTCAAATCACATTATGGAAAAACCGAATTATTCGTGTCTTTAAAGACATCGGATAAGCGAGTTGCCGATTACGAATTAGCCAAATTCAAGGTCAATTTGTATGCCGAGTTCGCCCGATTACGAGGTGAAGTATTTGGTTTTGAAGTGAAGCCAGATATTGATATCAAATCGAGTGATACCCAGCCAGCAGAGCATAACGGTACATCTACCGTATCAAACTGTGCCCCTACACTTCCTAATAGTGTTCCAAAAACTGCCAACGGTGCTTCTATCGTGCCTATCAATGGTGGTCACACCATTGAACATCTTATTGAATATTGGGCTTCACAAGAACCCCGTGTTAACGGGTGTTCTGGTTAAGTTGAAAACTCTATTTTCTTTATTGCATTATAAAGAGGAATCAATGGATACAAGTCCCCACCATAGCCATCACCCACATCAGTTGATTGATGCCCTGTTAGCTTATCGTGAATATCCTTGGGTATTTCAGCAATCCTACACGCTTCCTTGAAGCCGTGGCGAAAACTATGAAAGGTTTTGCGTTTATCTGTAATGCCAATCGTTCTACGCAGATATCGCCCGAACCATTTTGAAAATAATGCAGTGCGTTGATAATTCACATTCTCAACCAATTTTGGGAATAACGTAATGGACTGTTCTTGTTTCATCTGTTCTACATAATCAAGTAGCCCTAACCGGATTAGCTCTGGATGAATTGGAATCCTTCGATGAGAAGAGCTTGTCTTTAATCGCTTTGTGGAAAACTCATCAGTGCCAACATTGATGAAATGAATGTCGTTATGGCATTTGATGTCAGACACAAGCAATTGCCCAATCTCCTCTAATCTCATACCAGTCCATAAGGCAATATAAGGTAACCAGAAACAGGCTTCACCAGCACCACCAGCGGGTCTTTCATCTTTCGTAAAGATTGGTGAGTTGAATATTGTCTTGATGTCATCAGAAGAGAAGGGGATGCGAGGTTTTGGTAAGCCTTTTGGTTTGACCAGCTTAACGCCCAGCAAGGGATTATGTTCAATTAAGTCGTTATTTACAGCCACCGAAAAAATGGCTTTAAGAATATTAAGCTGCTTTCCTATTGTTGCGATACTTAATCCTTCGGCTATCAGTTCATCTTTGAAGCTTATGATGTGCTTCTTCTCAACTTGATTAGCATATTGTAATCCAGTGATTTTGAATAATCGCTTGCGGGCAGTATGAGCTTCCATAATGGTTCTTGGTCGCTTTTCGCTTTGTGAAGCCCAATATTCAATAAGATGTTCAATGGTGTGACCACCATTGATAGGCACGATAGAAGCACCGTTGGCAGTTTTTGGAACACTATTAGGAAGTGTAGGGGCACAGTTTGATACGGTAGATGTACCGTTATGCTCTGCTGGCTGGGTATCACTCGATTTGATATCAATATCTGGCTTCACTTCAAAACCAAATACTTCACCTCGTAATCGGGCGAACTCGGCATACAAATTGACCTTGAATTTGGCTAATTCGTAATCGGCAACTCGCTTATCCGATGTCTTTAAAGACACGAATAATTCGGTTTTTCCATAATGTGATTTGAGGTCTTTTGGAATTCTACTTCTGAAATAAAAACGGGAGTCTTTTCTTACTAAATTTGTCTGCAATCGCATCAAATAACTACCTATGTGGGAGTTTATGTGTAGCAATTGACTGATTTATGGGATTTATTGACTCTTATGTGCTAAAAATCAATGTGTTGGGTGTAAATGGTGCGCCCGGAGAGATTCGAACTCCCGACCGATCGGTTCGAAGCCGATTACTCTATCCAGCTGAGCTACGAGCGCTTTACTTATTCACTGCTACCTAAACTGATGATAGCGGAAAGATGACTACTATAACCGCTAAGGCCTATCTTTGTAAACTCCAATTATGATGCGTTGGAACCAATGAGGTCTGATCAAATAATTATAAAAGCTATCACTGGGGCAATATGCGCTTAGTCCTGCGTGAGGAGTTTGGGGGTGATGAGTAGGGCGTTTTAATATGATGATATATAATTTAAGCAAAGGTTTTTTGTAGAATTATGGGAGTGGTTTTCTAACTTATCTATCTAAAACTCAATCATTATCTGTTTCATGATAACGCTGACTCACCCACAAAAATAACGCCGCTGTTATCAGCATTAAACCGGTAAAAAACCAATAGTAATCAGCACCGGCTAATTTGCTACTGCCATCAATATTATGGATTAAAAAGTTGACGGCACTCGTAAATAGATTACCTAAGGCTACAGACAGAAAATAAAAGGCCATCACAAACGACTTCATGGTCGCGGGAGCTTGGGTATATGAAAACTCAAGACAAGTAATAGAAACCATGACTTCGGCAGAGGTTAACAACACATAAGCTAATAATTGCCAGAGTATAGACGGTATAAAACCTTCATCTAGTTGCATTTGAATAATACTGGGGATAGCAAAAGCGATTACGGTAAGGAATAAACCCAGTTGCATTTTACTGATGGCTGTTAAAACAAAGCAGCGATTAAGCAACGGATAAATTAAATAAGAAAATAGCGGCACCAGTAGCATAATCAGCAGAGGATTAGCTGCCTGAATTTGTGAGGGTAGAAGTTCAATACCCCATAGCATTCTATCCATCTTTTGCGCTTGTATTATCCAAGAAGAGCCGGTTTGATCAAATAAAGCCCAAAAGACGGTAAAGAAGCCATAAATAGAAGCCAGTTTGGCCAAACGCTTTAGTCCTATTTGACTGCACATTTCTTTAATAAACTTCATTCCAGCAGGTGGTTTATGGGTATAGTGATGACGCCCTAACCAGAGTAAAACGGTCGCGAGTAACATTAATAGACCCGGAACAGCAAATGCAATGGCGGGACCTGAATGCTTGAGTAACCATGGAATAATCAACATGGCGGCAAAAGCACCTACGTTAATGGCTATATAAAACCAACTATATACTTTTGTCATTAAGTGTTGGTTGTTAAGACCAAATTGATCGCCTATTTGCGCAGATACGCAGGGCTTTATGCCGCCAGAGCCTATGGCGATAAGACTTTGTCCTAGCAATAAGCCCATGCGCGTATTATCTAAGGCCAGAGTAAAGTGACCTAAACAATAGATCAGCGATAACAGCAGGATAGTTCGATATTTGCCAAATAAACCATCCGCTAATAAAGCGCCGAATAAGGGCATAAAATAAACAGCGGAGACAAATAAATGAAAATAGCCTTGGGCTTCATTTTCAGACATAACGGCTAGCTGACCTGAAGAATTGACTAGATATTGCGTCATATAAATCATGAGTATGGCACGCATACCATAATAGCTGAAACGTTCAGCCGCTTCATTGCCAACGATATAAGGTATACCAGCAGGTAACATGTTTGAAGGCTCAGGGTGTGATTTATAGTTGTTCATGTTGCTGCCGGTAAGCATATTTGTAAGCATATTATTACTCAACTAAGGTATATACGTTAAGATTCTTTGGTTGACGCAGCACTGAGGCGGTATAATTTGCAGCCCTTCTAATTTATATTAAATAAATCATGCTAATCAATATCGTGTCCTTGAATCACGCTAGTTTTATTGTAACCGACACAGAAATTTCGTTAGGGTTTTATCGTGACATTTTAGGCTTGCAGCAAGTCGACAGGCCTGATTTAGGTTTTCCGGGAGCTTGGCTGCAACTGGGTACTCAGCAAATTCATTTATTGGAATTAGTTAACCCTGATCCTACTACAGGAAGGCCCGTTCATGGCGGTCGTGATCGACATATTGCTTTAAATGCCATAGCGCTAGCACCCGTTCAGCAGGCTTTAACTAAAGCAGGTATCGTTTACACAATGAGTATGTCAGGCCGTAGAGCTATGTTTTGTCGCGATTTTGATGGCAATACTGTTGAGCTAATTGAGTTGCCGAGTTAGTTTATTTGCCGATATCTTAGACCTCATATAGACCTTTAACTTCTCACATGACAGCTCAATTACTATAGTAACCGTGCTGTTATGTGCCAAATGACAAGTCTATATGACCTCATATAAGTCTCTCTAACACCCTTATGACAACTCTCGTTAGATACATGAGAGCTCTATATGGGGTCTAACTGCCCTATCTTTTGACAAGTTAAGCCTGTCATTTGTCTCATTAGAGCATCGTTAAGGGGCTAAGATATTGACCTTTAGTCAGTATTATTAATGCTTAGTCGGTTGTTTTTGTTGATGATAGTGCCATAAGGGTAAGGCGAGTACTAATAAGCTAGCAAACCAAAGCAGTAATTGTTGATTGCTAAAGGTATAAATGAGCGCCGTCCATAATCTTTCGTCTAGATTAGGATAGCTCTCAATAAAGTCATGACCGGTCATGAAGGCGCTGGTTTCACCCACTATAATCGCCGGTATCATAAACATCAGCGCATAGGCGCAGATTCTTAGTGGTAAGCGAATAACGGCGGCTGTCATTAATAATGACCAGCCCATGAGTTGACTGTAATGAGTGGTTTCCATGAAAGCTTCATAAATCCTATCGGTTAAAAAGGGATAAGCTTGTTCATAGTTTGAACCGTTCATAATCACAACTGTTTCGATGGCAATGACAAATCCACCGGTTACTCCTAAGAGTAAGCTGGCCGATTTAAGCCAGTGAGTAGGCAAGAATTGTATACCGAATAAGTCATTTATTTCTGGGGCTAGGGATAAGTTATGACCTTTGACCCAATGACGAATTAATTTAAAGCCCAGCAAACCAGCAACCGGTATATAAGTGACTGGATAAGGGATACTCAAATAGCGACCACTTAGTGCCAGTCCTTGTGATCGATATAAGGCAATGGCAACGAAGGCGAGCATTAAATAATGTATCCAGATACCCGTTTTGGCACTCATTTTATGTCTTAACATGGCTAGTGTGTGTTGAAGTATTAATGCCCCCAACAACAAACTTAAGCCACAGATAAAGAGTGCATGTAGACGTTCTATCAGGTTGTAACTGGTATACCATTGACCACAGATTTGATTGATCAATAGGGCGCAGAATAGTTGTGTAAAGCCCAGAAACATGACCAAGCGTAAGGATGTAAGCGACACTAGGGTTTTTGCTTGTGAGGCTATGACCAATAAGCTTATCAAGCCTGCATAGAATGTGTGTTGCGGCCAACGGGGATTTTCTGTTACTGCGCCAGTTAAAGGGAATACTCGCTGACGGTCTGCTGAATAGAGTCCCCAATTAGCGCCCACCACGCCTTCTAGTTTACTTTTCCACGGCTGATTAAAGGCTTCTACGATGTTGTAGTCGAAATGCTTGTCATTGGCTAATTGTACTAAAGAACGCACAAATTTGGCTTCGTTGAGGACACTGGGTATGGCCCAACCCCTTTGCCGACCAGCACTGGGCCAGCCAGATTCACCAATTAATATGGGTTTATCAGCATAGGCTGCTCGGATTCGTTGATAATTCTTATCAACGTGAGCGGCGGTAGTGGCAATATCTAAGGGTTCATCTTCCCAGTAGGGCAGAATGTGTACGGTGAAGAAATCAACTTCTTTGGCAATTTCGGGATAGCGTAAATAAAAAGACCAAACATCAGCGTAAGATACCGGTTGCTTAACCGCCTGTTTAACTTGGCGTATATAAGCCAGTAATTGTTCGGGTTTTAATTCACCCCGGAGTAACACTTCATTACCGACTATTACGCGTTTAATAACATCAGGATATTCATTGGCATCTTTAATGAGTTGGGCAATTTCGGCTTGATTGGTTTTATCAGTGCTGCCTATCCAAGCGCCTTGTATCATAGTGAGGCCGTATTTACGGGCAAGGGCAGGGACGTTTTGCATGCCGTCTAAACTAGCATAAGTACGTATGCTATGGGTTTGGTCAGCCAGTAGGTGTAAATCGGCATCAATTTCTTCAGTGCTGGGATATACTTTGGTTAACGGACTTTGGCCCTCGCGGAACGGTGCAAAAGAAACACTGCTAATTTTGCCATCAGGCACATCCATACCAACGTCCTGAGGAAGATTACTTAACCATGCTAATAAGCCATTAACAATTAGGATGAGTAAAAAGAACAGTAGCAATCGAGTTATTTTCATGAAAAATGGGCAATAAGTCAGTGAGAAGCTGGCTATCATATCGTATTAAGCTTGTTTTATGTTAAAGGCTACTGTTGATGGTTAGCACGAATTATTAGCTACACATTTAAAGGACATAAAGGTAGACTCGGTTTTAATGAGTAATATCACTTAACCTTATAAGATTATGGCTGCAACACCTCTATTTGATAAAAACTGTACTCAATGTCCGCGTCTGCATCAGTTTTTAGTTGAAGTCAAAGCGACTTACCCTGGTTATTATGCAAGGCCGGTTGCGCCTTTTGGTGATGAGCATCCGCAGTTACTGATTGTAGGCTTAGCCCCAGGTATGCATGGTGCTAATGCAACAGGGCGACCCTTTACAGGTGATTATGCTGGGCTGCTGCTTTATGAAGCGCTTTATGAATTCGGTTATAGTAATCAAGCTAAGTCTGAATCATTGTCGGATGGTTTGATACTAAAGCGTTGCCGTATTACCAATGCGGTTAAATGTTTGCCACCTCAAAATAAACCCATAGGTTCAGAAATAACACAGTGCAATACTTTTTTGGCTGTAGAATTAAATACCTTGGCTGAAAAAGTAGTCGTTTTAGCGTTAGGCACGATAGCCCATCAAGCAGTATTAAAAGCTTATGATTTAAAATTGAGTAGCGCCAAGTTTGCTCATAATGCAGAACATGCCTTACCCAATGGGCGCATTTTGATTGATTCTTATCATACGAGTCGCTATAACATTCAGACTAAGCGTTTGACTAGAAATATGTTTTTTGATATTTTTCGTAGTATTGACAAGTTATTAAAAAAATAATTTCAAAATTAATGAAGACACGCTGAGTTTTAGCTGATATTATCTAGTTAACTTGAAAAAGCCGCATAGCTAAGAGACTAATTTAAGGTTATGCGTGATGTAATAAGTTAATTATTAAGGACTTAAGAGACTGAAGTTAGGTACTATTTTAATTTATCGATTTAGTTGCTGATGTAATCATAACGTTATTTAACTAAATGTCCTGCTTGTCCTCTAATGTTAGATGTTAACAACTATTTGAAATACCCATGATAAAAATTGTTAAAAACTTATACAACTATCGCGA
>QVQF01000213.1 GCA_003584895.1 Methylococcales bacterium | reverse complement strand
CTTGCAGCGTTACCCGCTTTTTTGCTGGTTTCTGCTTTATCTGCGCTAGAGGCAGACGTGGCTTCTGTGTCAGCCATAGCAAGCGGTGCTGCCAACATGAGCAGGCAAATCAAGGCGCTGCGTGGATTCAGCGGAAAAGGAGGTTTAATCTGATTCATACAGTCTCTCTGTCTAATTATTATTAATAGCCTAAGCATTGAGTAAAAATACTTAGGCATTCGATAACATATAAAGCACAAAGAGTGCCAACTTAAGAATTCCTTGATATTAAAGGCCTCTAGCCCGCTAATGAAAGCCTAAATTAATTAAACTAGGTTATTTAACCTATTGTGTGTGGCATATGCCACACTTTTTGATATTAAGCCGCAGAGTTATAATGACTTAAGACATAGCTGTTTAGATAGCTATGTCTTAAGTCACTCTCATAAACCTAAAGTCGTTTGTGCTTGGAGTAAAATAGCTTTAGCTGTTTTACAGGCAACAACTGAAGCTGTTGCACTCCTGATTTTAGATGACCCAACCTAATTTAAGCCTTATGCATTATGACCCTAGCTAGCCACAAGCTCATCTCTGTATAATTTACACTCAACCAAGTATCCTATCAGTTCATTCCCGTATCATTCATACCTAACCTTAGTCATCAAGACTCCACGCTGGTGCAATAAGTCCTGCAATACCAGCCTGAGTGCTGCAGGAACGTATAATCATCGCTACGGTAACGACCTCAGGACTTCATTGATCTGAATCCACCACTACGATAACTGGTTGAAGGCGTACGATACGCCAATGATACCCTCCTGCACGTGGATCAACGCTTACCTAAACTAAAGCAGCAGTTTTACCAGCCACTATAAGCCAGCACCGACGACCCAGATTGGCTTTAGCACTATACTCCCTACTCACAGCTCAAAAACTTACACCTAAATGGCCAATTCGCTTTAAGAAAGCGACACATGGCGTTGTTAGACCCTAACTATAACGGATCAAAACCCACTTCTATTTTAATAATCATTGGCGTTTTAACTTCTCTTCTTCAAAAATAATGTTATTATGTGCGCCTAAGTTGGATGCTGTGTAACAGCAAAGCGTTTTTAATATACGATTAGGGAGAAACCATGCTTATTTTGACTCGTCGAGTAGGGGAGACTTTAATGATTGGTGATGAAGTAACGGTCACTGTCCTTGGAGTGAAGGGAAACCAAGTTCGTATAGGTGTTAACGCACCTAAAGATGTTTCTGTACACAGAGAAGAAATTTACGAAAGAATCAGAAAAGAGCAAGCTGAGACTGGAAGTTCAACTAGTATAGAAGAGTAAACAATTTAGGAGAGATGGCCGAGAGGCTGAAGGCGCTCCCCTGCTAAGGGAGTATGGGCTTTAACTCCCATCGAGGGTTCGAACCCCTCTCTCTCCGCCACCATTTAAAATCTATTATTTTTTAACTTTGAGGTTGACACAACCTTAACAAACAAAGATAATGGCGAGCTTAATAAAGCGCCCATAGCTCAGCTGGATAGAGTAATCGGCTACGAACCGATCGGTCGGGAGTTCAAATCTCTCTGGGCGCACCATTATTATAAAAGTTTATTCCCCTGTAGCTCAGTTGGTAGAGCGGGTGACTGTTAATCACTAGGTCGGCGGTTCGAGCCCGTCCGGGGGAGCCAAATAAATCAAAGCCTTAGAGTTAAATCTAGGGCTTTTTTTTGCCTAAAATATTTCGGGGCAACCTCGGGGCAACTTTGAAATGCAATCCATGAAATATTACCGTAGATAATATCCGTTTCTTTACCAGCAACAGCTGCCAAGTGTCAGACATAAAAAAGGCCGGCATTAGCCAGCCTCGTTATTAACTTCTAAACTCCCCCATTAACCTTGCGGTTTCATAGGGGGTAATATAGATCGGAAATAATGGGTTTTTACTGAACTGGAGTTATTCGCTTCCAAAGAGACAAACCAGTTGTACATGGACTAACAAGTGCATAATCTACAGTGTTTGCGGCTGTACAATCTTGCCAAGCGTATGATTTCGGATTTCCCACTATGAAATACTCGCTATTTAAAGTAGCGTATATCACCGATGTTGGTGTTGCTGAAGGGTAAACATGTACGGCAGCACCATCAGTATTTATAGTGGTCGTTGCTGGTCTCTGCCATAACTGAGCGCCTATCTTATAAGCTCCACACCCACCTATTCTTTTAAAACCACCGTATTGTAAGGTGTAGCAGCCTTGAAAAACGTTAATAGCCACTTTATTGACAATAAACTTAGCATTTTGGCTATCAAGCCCTTCTGTTGTTATTACTGCGTTCGTAGTAGCTGGGAAATGCCCATAATATGTCATATTTTCAACTGCTTGCGCTGCTACGCTAAACAAAAACATTGTTAAAACTAATAATATTTTTTTCATTGCTTTCTCTTATTTATAGGTTAGAAAAATGGAGCAGAAAAGCTCTTTTAAAGCTGATTTTTTATTGTACGAATAACTAAAACGACTTGAGCCCTGGGCAAAGGGCTTTGAAATTAGCCCAGAATCTAGGTATCTTGAAAGTTTCCGGTAGGACATTAAGCAATCTAACTAGTTCATACTCGATGGTTAGTTCATCAAAATTTATGTCGGGGCCTGTCATTTCACTAGCCATTGTTGCTGGGTTAATCAAACTGTTTCATCAGCTTTTAATAAAGCCTTAGCCTCTATTACTCATGCGCTAAAGCCTTTAGATGCGCTCTGTGAGCAAACAGCCATCCCCTCTGGAGCATAGGTATCTACACAAATCGTCATCCCGGCATGGATTGCCGGGATCCAGTTGCCATGGATGGCAATGTTAAGTTATACACATCAAATTCCAGCGATATGAAGCTAACTTGATCTGATTTTTCACATCCATGTGCCCTGGATTCCGGCAATCCCTGTCGGAATGACGCAACTTTTACTTGTGTAGATACCTATACCTCTAGAGTGAAATGTAAGGGCTTTTTTTTACACCATATGATTAGCGGCCAAGTCTTAGCAAGCCCAAATCCACACGATGGATTAATTAGGGTGGCGCAAGATAATCAAATCATGACTCAATAGACATTAGCTAATAAATGGCGCTTCGTCTTTTCAACGGCATTGGGACGATCATCTGAATGTTGACTGACCTAGTCAACATCATCTCATTCAGCCAGAACCCAGCTTTCTCAATAAATATTCGGTCAGCCCTGCCCTGCTATGATATAAAAGCACTATTAAACTTCACCCATAAAACAACACGCCGTAATGAAAACGCCAAGCACTGATTTTTCTACCGAAATACCTACGGCACCGCAAAAGCAACGCCATAATCCATTGCATGGACTAACACTAGAAACCATAGTATCCGCTTTAGTCTTCCATTACGGCTGGACCGAATTGGCTGATCGCATCCCCATAAACTGTTTTAGTAATGATCCTAGCATCAAATCCAGCCTAAAGTTCTTACGCAAAACCCCATGGGCACGCACTCAAGTAGAAGGCCTTTATGGCTTTATGTTGCGCGACATTAATCGCGCCAAGTCTGATAACTAAGCGACTAGTCACTTTATCATTAGCGGCTATCAACTTAAGATGGGACAAGACAATATTTTAAGCTTTTATCGTTCGCACCCTCTATGCTCAGAGTTATATACACTCGCCATGCCCGTCATTCCGGCATGGACTGCCGGAATCTAGGCTACAGGGATGTATAAAAATTACCATCCATGGCGCTGGATACCGGCTTCCCGGCCGGTATGACGAGTTACTTGTTTATAGCTATGAGTTGAGCGTGGAAATAATAGACTATTCGTACTGTCCCGCCTTAAGTTGGCAGCCTCATTAGCCGACCATTCTTTCAAAAAACCGAGTCTTAAACCTATGAATACCAGACACGTTCTAGTCCTTGCACAACAAAGTAAAGTTGCAGCAAACTCACTATCGTCTACTTCTGAAAGCCAGCGCAATTTAGCACTTTCAAAAATGGCAGACTCGCTGGAATCGGTTAAGCATCAGGTTCTTGAGACTAATGCTCAAGAAGTACTAGTAGCTAGGCAGAATGGTCAATCTGACGCGCTCATCAAACGTTTAACCATTGACGACAAAGTCTTCAAATACATGATCTCCAGACTAAGGAAAGTGGCGCAATATCCTGACCCGCTTAATCGAGTGCTATCAGGACATACCAATCCCAATGGCCTGCAAGTTTACAAAAAATCAGTACCGCTGGGTGTTATCGGCATCATTTATGAGTCTAGGCCTAATGTCACCACCGATGCTGCTGGCGTCTGTATAAAAAGTGGTAACGCTGTTATTTTACGAGGTGGATCAGAAGCACTACAAACCAACATCCTGCTAGCCGATGCGATGATTGCAGGCGCAGTACAGGCCGGACTTCCACAACATGCTATACAAATCATTCGCACACCCGGTCATGACGCGGTTAATGAACTGCTAGCTATGGATGAATATATTGATGTCTTGATTCCGCGAGGCGGCAAAGACTTAATTAAGCGCATTGCCGAGGGCACGCGCATTCCTGTCATTAAACATTATGATGGCATCTGTCATCTTTATCTGGCAGAAGATGCCGACCCAGCACAAGCCATCGAACTAGTCATTAACTCAAAATGCCAAAGCGTTCAGGTTTGTAATGCCCTAGAAACACTATTAATTGATAAAAACTGTGCAAAACAGTTATTACCTTTACTTAAAACAGCCTTGGTTTCAAACCATATCGAATTACGCGGCTGTGCACAGACACAAAAGCTATTACCCGATATTTATCCTGCCACAGAAGACGATTGGCATAGTGAATATTTGGCACCGATACTTTCAATAAAAATAGTCAACGGCATTAACGAAGCGATAGCCCACATCAATCACTATGGCTCAGGACATACTGATGGTATCGTCACCCAAAGCTTAGCCATGGCTAGACAATTTGAGCAGCAAGTTGATTCGGCCTCGGTATTAATTAACGCCTCAACCAGATTGTCCGGCGGTGGTGATTATGGCTTGGGTTCGGTGATCGGCATCAGCACCGATAAACTTCATGCCCGAGGCCCAGTAGGCCCAGATGAGCTAACCACCTATAAGTGGGTGGTTTATGGAAATGGTCATTTGAGAGAATAAGCCTGTAGGGGCGTATTGCATACGCCCTTATAACATACGCTCCATTGCATAAGCTCTATAACATTGAGCTTTTGTCAAATGGGCCTATACAATACGCCCCTAGTGCCTCAAGATTTACATCAATAGGGCTTGTGCCTTGAAAGTATTATTCACCGATGGCACTCTCACACACCAGAACTAGTTAACCCTTCATTTTTGTTTTTTATAAATTCGCGTTATTTTGTACCACCAATAGCTTGACAATATTTGTCATTATTTGCCAAACTACGCCTTCAATTTTTTAACTGGGAGTCATATCATGGCAACAATGAATATTTCATTACCTGATCCTTTACGTGATTGGGTGCAAGAGCAGATTCAAGACGGCAATTACGCGAGCAGCAGTGATTATGTAAGAGACTTAATTCGTCGAGACAAAGAAGTCCGCGAACAAAAAGCAGCTTTACAAGAAGCCATCACTGCCGGCCTTAAAAGCGGCATCAGTGAACGGTCAATGGATGACCTATTGGCGGATGCAAAAGAAAAATTTGCAGCGCTAAATGTACATTAAACGTACAAAACTTGCAGATGCTGACTTGATAGACTTATTTGTTTATGGAGCACAGCAATTTGGTTTATTAAAAGCTGAAGCCTACTTTCTTGATATTGAGAACGTCCTACAGTTTTTGGCGGAAAACCCTTTTGTGGGCAATGAGCACGCCGAATTCAAACCATCTGTACATATTCACCCGCATAAAAAACACTTAATTATCTATACCATAGAAACCGATTTTATTCAGATAGTGAGAGTGTTACATCATCGAATGGATGTGAAATCACATCTACAATAGCCTTTATTTATTCAACACTCATTCAACCTTAATCGGATTATAGAACCGAAATGCCTAAGCGTTCAGGTTTGTTATGCTTTAGTAACGCTATTGATCGATAAAACTGTGCGAAGTAGTTGATTGTCCGGCGGTGGTGATTATGGCTTGGGTTCGGTGATCGGCATCAGCACCGATAAACTTCATGCCCGAGGCCCAGTAGGCCCAGATGAGCTAACCACCTACAAGTGGGTGGTTTATGGAAATGGTCATTTAAGAGAATAAGCCTGTAGGGGCGAATTGCATACGCCCTTATAAAATACGCTCCATTGCAGGCCTGTCGCGACAAATCCAGCCAAGATAAAAATTGTAGGCTGGGATGGAGCGTAGCGTAATCCCAGCATTCGAAGTCCCTAGCGCTGGGATTCGTGCCTCATCCCAGCCTACATAAATATCTATTATTCCCAATTAGTACTGAGGTTTGTCAATAAATAATAAGTTATCTAAGCCGCCCAATCCTCTATTTTTAATCCCACAATACGTTCAAACTCTCGTATATTATGCGTAACCAGCATAGCGTTTTTCGATAGTGCATGACAGGCAATCCAAAGGTCATTGGCACCAATTGAAGTGCCTGCTGTTTTTAACAACGTAAACTGTGTAGCGTAATGTTGGCATAGACTAGTATCGGTGTCGTATTGAACTGGAATGATCTGGGTCAACTGATACAACTGGCTTATCACCTGAGTTTTGCGTGTGCTTCGCTCTGCTCCCTTGAGTAACTCGGCATAAGTGAAAAAAGACATGCACAGCACTGATTCTTTATCTAGCGCGTTGATTCGTTCGGCCACAGCGGGTGGTTTGTTTTTAAGCAAATAGATGAGAATATTGGTGTCCAACATATACATCATAAGGACTCGCGATCCTGCATGACCTGCTGTTGCTGATAATCTTGTTCAAGCTGACTAACAAAATCATCATCAAATCCGTTTAGGGCCGCCAGTAAAGCCATGCCACGATTAATCGGCAGCGGATGAATAACCAAATCACCGTTAGCATTTTGACTAATTTCAACCTGAGTTACATCCAGTCGGAATTCTTGCGGAATACGTACAGCTTGGCTGTTGCCGTTTTTAAAAATGCGTGTGGTTAAAGTTGCCATAGATCACCCCCAGTGTATGTACACAAGTGTGTGTATTGTAATTTTAGACCTATCACCTTGCAAGTGATCATTTATCCAATATCGCCGTAAAGCCGAACACATGGGCTTTATTGTAGGGGTGCCCCGTATATAGTCGATAATCATTTTAACTATGCGAATTATTGTTAACGACATCGAATTACGCGGCTATGCACAGACACAAAAGCTATTACCCGATATTTATCCTGCCACAGAAGACGATTGGCACCGATACTTTCAATAAAGAAGCTCTATGTGAATCGTAGTGGGTAAACCATCATTCCGGCAAGGACTGTCGCGGTTTTTCAGGTAATTAGTGTGTGTATTTGT
>QVQF01000060.1 GCA_003584895.1 Methylococcales bacterium | reverse complement strand
TTTATCACCAGAAAAGGTTGAAATGCGTTTAGGTAATAAATGCGCAGCTGTTACACGCTCTGACTTTTGAGCAGATAAACAACGAGCAAACACCGACTCACCAATTAATGTTAGTGGTATACCTAAATCTAGGGCGTTAATTCCGGTCCATTTACCTGTGCCTTTTTGGCCAGCGGTGTCGAGTATCTTATCAACTAAGGGCTGACCATCTTCATCTTTATAGGCCAGAATATTAGCGGTAATTTCTATCAAATAAGAGCTAAGTTCTCCTTGATTCCATTCGGCAAAGATGGCTTGCATTTCATCGGCGCTTAAGCCTAAGCCCTCAGACAGTAATTGATAAGCTTCGCAGATTAATTGCATGTCGCCATATTCTATGCCGTTATGTACCATCTTGACGTAATGGCCTGCGCCGTTATCACCAACCCATTCACAACAAGGATCGCCATTAACGTGGGCACTGATAGCTTGAAAAATAGGTTTAACGGTAGGCCAAGCTGCTTGATTACCACCCGGCATAATGGAAGGCCCATGACGAGCTCCTTCTTCGCCACCGGATACGCCTGTACCGATATAGTTAATGTTTTGTGCAGCCAATGCCGCTGTGCGTCGATTAGTATCGGTAAATAGAGAGTTACCACCATCAACAATAATATCGCCTGCAGCCAACAATGGAACTAACTTATCGATATATTGATCAACCACGTCACCAGCTTTAACCATTAGCATGACAATGCGAGGTGTTTCTAAACTCTCGATGAGTGCTTCTAGTGAATGTGCTCCAACTACTAAGGTGCCTTTGGCAGGCCCTTCTAAAAACTCATCAGTGGTGCTGGTTGTGCGATTATAGACCGCGACTTTAAAGCCATGATCATTCATGTTAAGTACCAGATTTTGACCCATTACTGCCAAACCGATTAAACCGATATTTGCTTTCATAATTGTCTCTGAGTGATTGGTGTTAAATGAGATGTTAGCATATTTAGCCGTGTCTTATCACAACGTTTAAGCCTCAGCTTAAACGTTGTGATAATGCCATTATTTACTGATACTAGACATTGCAACTTCTATAATTTGTCCGAAACTAAGGCCAGCATCATTACCCGGAATCCGCTCAGATACATAAACGTTAAAGCCCGTTTGTTGCAATAAGCTCATGGTAAGTTCGGTTAAACGTTTATTTTGAAAAACGCCACCACTTAAACCGACAATGAATGAGCCACGTTCATCTCTAATATGCTTGGCTTGCTCCACTAAAGCTATGGCTAAACTGGCATGAAAACAAGCGCTACGTGCGCCTAGGCTTAGAGTTTTATCTTGTAATAGAGTGAATAAAGGTTGCCAATCACTCAGCCAACAATGCTGAGCATTACGACTTAGTGGCAAGGCTATGCTTGGCTGGGGAAAATCACTGCTAGCGGCTTCTAACCACATGGCAGCATGGCCTTCAAAGTCTGCATAATGTACTAAACCAGTTAAGGCAGCGGCGGCATCAAACAAACGTCCAACCGAACTTGATAAGGGGCTATTCAGTTGCTTTTGCCAAGCTAGCTTGAGTAAGTGAGTTTCGGTAGGACAATCAAGCCAGTCTTCACCAATCTCCCAGCACAAGGCCAAAGCACTACGCCAAGGTTCTCTAGTCGCTTGCTCTGCGCCCGGCAAACGAAAAGATCGGAACGAACTGACACGTTGCCATGAACCGGGAACACCGAACAAACCTTCACCCCCCCATAATGTGCCGTCTTCGCCAAATCCCGTGCCATCCCAAGTAAAGACCAACATAGGTTCAGTGTGTTGATGTTCGGCTGCTAAGGCAGAAGCATGGGCATGATGATGAAAAACTTTATGAACCGCTAATCCTGAGCGTTCTGCCCAGCGACTAGCACTATAATCAGGATGTGCATCGCAGACACAGCGATCTACAGTAACACCATAAAGCTGAGTAAGATCGGTGATAGTCTGTTCGAATACCTGCTGACTGCGAGGCGACCCCATATCACCTAAGTGAGGCGATATAACCACGCGATTGCCCCACGCTAAGGCTATCGTGTTTTTCATTTGACCACCTAGTGCAAGTAAAGGACTAGGTAAGCTAAAAGGTAGTTTGAGCTCCAGCGGAGCGCAGCCACGTCCCAATCGGATCGGCTGGGCATTACCAGCAATCACCCTAAAGACACTATCATCCGCAGGCCTTAATATAGCTCGGTTATGATGTAAAAAGGCATCGGCAACTACGCTTAAGCGTGTTTCAACCTGCTCGGCATCGGTTAAGACCGGTTCACCGCTGATATTGGCAGACGTCGCAATTAAGGGCGCAGCATAGGCAGCTAGCAATAAGTGATGCAAGGGACTGTAAGGCAACATTACGCCAAGCTCAGTCATTCCCGGGGCGATGATCTCGGCTAAGTCAGTAGACAGGCGCTTTTTTACTAGTACTATGGCGCGTAGGGGATCAGTCAGCAACTTTGATTCAAAAGCAGTGGCTTCCGTGTAACGCCGCACAGCGTCTAAGCCATCTTCGCCTGACCACGGCAGCATCACTGCCAAAGGTTTAAGAAGGCGATGCTTTCGCTGGCGCAGTGTGGTAACGGCAACTTCAGAAGTAGCCGAGCACAATAAGTGATAACCACCTATGCCCTTAACTGCAATTATCAAGCCTGATTGCAATGCCGTTACGGCAGCCGTCAGTGCGGTCTCATTATCATTAATGTCAGCGTGGCCGGACTGACGAAAACTAAGCGTAGGCCCGCAAACTGCACAGGCCAAAGCTTGCGCGTGATAGCGTCTATCTAAGGGGTTTTCATAATCGTTACGGCAGTCCGAACATAGCGGAAAATCAGCCATGCTGGTGTTAGCCCTATCATAAGGCAAGCGCTCAATCAGCGTATACCTAGGCCCACACTGCGTGCAATTAATAAACGGATAACGGTAGCGGCGTTGAGTGATATCGCTCATTTCTGCCAAACAGTCCGCGCACATAAAATAATCAGGCGCTAGATGTGCCTGACTATTGTCGCCATAAATACTAGACTCAATGGTGAAGCTGTCCAAAATAAGAGGCTTAATGTGGTGCGAGTTGATGGCGTCAAGTTTCGCGAGCGGTGGAGCTAAGCTGTGTAACTGTTGCTCAAAGATAAGCAGCTGTTCGATAGCACCTTGCACGCAGATTTCGACGTTACCGGCATGATTTCGCACCCAGCCGCAAAGTTGTAATTGCTGCGCCAGTCTACTCACAAAGGGCCTAAAGCCGACACCTTGAACTCTGCCGGTGACTTTAATAAATCTGGCGTCCAGATTAATAGGGCTCAAGCGTGATAGCCGTAGATTGTTTAATCCCCGATGCCCACCAAATGCGACAAGCGCCTTCATCAGACACCATACACGGCCCTACTGGCTGCCTAGGCGTACAAGCTGAGCCATATAAGCGGCATTCATTGGGTTTTATCTTACCTAAGACCACGCTAGCGCAATCACAACCTGCTGGCATGGTGCCGGCATTTTTACGTGCAGCACTGACATAGTCAGGAAAATGCAGACGCACATTATGTGCCGCCAAGGCGGCATTGAGTTCAAAGCCTGAGTGGGGAATAACACCGATGCCACGCCAAGGCGCATCAATCACTGTAAAACTAGTTTGTAACAGTTGTTGGGCTTTGCGGTTACCCTCGCTGTTAACAACTTGAGGGTAGCAGTTATCAAGCAATAACTTAGCGTCTAGTAGTTGTCGTAACACTGAATAAATAGCGGCTAATAGGCTCTCCGTGGTAAAGCCAGCCACAGCAGTAGGAATCTGATGTTGCTCAACCACAAAGCGCCATTGTTCAGCACCCATAATAGTGGCGACATGGCCTGGGGCGATCAGCGCATCGAAGGCTGGCGTATCTGAGTCTAGCAATAGAGCCACGGCAGGCCAGGTTAAGCGACCGCTCATTAATAGTAATAAATTATCAGGTATGCCTTGTGCAAGCATCGCCGCCACTGGTGCACAGGTGGTTTCAAAGCCAGCGACAAAAAATACTATCGTTACGTTGGGATTAGCTTTAGCGATAGTAACGGCTTCGGTAGGAGAAGCGATAGGGCGAATATCAGCCCCAGCCGCTTTCGCTTGCTCTAGTGTTCGTATAGCGGCTTTAGGTACATTAACGGGTACACGCAACATATCACCAAAAGCGAGTAATATGATGGGCTCATGCAAGGCCAGTTGTATGGCTAGATAAATATCTTCTTCAGGGCAAATACAAACCGGACAACCCGGCCCCGGAATTAATTCAATAGTAGAGGGCAGAGCGCTTCGTAAACCGGCCATAGTAATAGAACGCTCATGGCCACCGCAGACATTCATAATGCGCACCTGTGTAGGCAGCGGCAAGGCACGAATTTTATCTAATAGCTGTTTAGCGGTAGAGGGCATAGTCTGTTTTGGCTCTATGTGAATCGTAGGGGCTTAACAATGTCGATGGGGTTTGCAACCCCGATCGAAATGTTTGAGACGGGGTTATAAACCTCGTCTCGCGAGTGACATTCTATAGCACTGGATAATATTTATTATGACCTGGTTGTGCATGTAGCAACTGTCCATCTTGTTGTACTTTAGGTCGCAGGGTTTGTTGGCTATCCAATAATAAGCGATACGCTGCTATTTCGGCTTGTAGCCAAGTGATCCATTCATCTAAGCCGCTGCCATTTTTAGCACTGAACTCAATAATAGGCGTGTTATTGGCCAGATCATGCAAATGCTGTTTAGCGTTATTTGGTGAAAAGTCATCCAAGTACGGTAATAAGTCTGTTTTGCTGATTAACATTAAATCGGCAGCACGAAACATAACCGGATACTTAGCTGGCTTATCATCGCCTTCTGTGACTGACAATAAAACCACATTGCGATGATGACCTAAATCAAAACTAGCAGGGCAGACCAGATTGCCAACATTCTCAATAAACAATAAATCTAGTCCGTCTATAGCCATATGATGTAAGGCATTATGTACCAAATGCGCATCCAAATGGCAAGCTGATCCGGTGGTGATTTGATAAGCCGGCACACCTTGCGCTTGTATGCGCAGCGCATCATTTTCGGTTTCTAAATCACCTTCGATGACCGCGATTTTTAAGGACTCACGCAGACGTTTAATGGTCGTTTCCAACAAGGCTGTCTTACCCGAACCGGGTGACGACATTAAATTAATCACCAGCACCTTAGCTGCATCAAAATGCGAGCGATTGTGCTCGGCCTGATGATTGTTTTGCGACAAAAGATTTTGCAGTACAGAAACAGTAGTCACGCCCCGTTTAGGCTTTTCTGCTAAAACGAACGGACGGTTACCCGGTGTTATGTTACAACCGCAGGTGTTACACATGCTGAACTCCTTGTTGGGTCATTAGTTTAAAAATGATATAGAGCCATGATATTTAAAGCGATTGAAAGGCATGTTTATGATTTATTAGCATTATAAGACATCCCTGTTGAGTTAGAAATAGGTGGACTTAGTTGCATGCGATTGATACTAACGGGCACAGACTTTTGGTGCTCGACATTACTTTGCTAATCTCACTGCATTAAATCAAATACCAACACTTCTGCTTTGTTGCCATGGCTAATCTGAAGTTGGGTTTCTTTTGAGATGAGTAATGCATCACCACAACCGATGGTTTGACCATTCACATTAAGTTCACCGCGAATTAAATGAACATAAGCCTTACGACTTGGGTTTAAGGTCAGCGTAGCGGTTTCTTCGCCATTAAATAAGCCGGCATAGAGTTTGGCATCAGCATGAATGGTCACGGAATCCTGCTCGCCATTAGGCGATGCGATTAAGCGGAGTACACCTTGCTTCTCTGCTGTTGGAATAGTCTTTTGCTCATAACTAGGCTTGATGTTTTGAACATTAGGCTCTATCCAAATTTGCAATAAATGCGTGTTACGACCTTTAGCGTGATTAAACTCACTGTGCGTTACACCTTTACCTGCACTCATACGCTGCACATCGCCTGGTGGAATGGTCTTGATGTTACCCATGCTATCTTCATGCGCCAATTCACCTGAGAGCACATAAGTAATAATCTCCATATTGCGGTGACTATGTTCTCCAAAGCCTGTGCTGGGATCAATATAATCTTCATTAATCACGCGCAAATTACCCCAACCCATATATTTAGGGTCGTGATAATTGGCAAATGAAAACGAATGATAACTTTTAAGCCAGCCATGATTAGCGTAGCCACGATCTGAAGATTTTCTTAGAGTTAACATATTAGTTGTCCTATGAGTTAGTCATGTTGGGTCACTGTTCACAGTTAAGAGGAAACAATAAGAAACAGGGAGTGCAATAGCTTCAGCTATTGCTTTTTAAAACAGCTGAAGCTGTTTTACTCCAACCCCATAATTACTTAATTCATGGTAGTGTATGTAGGGGTATTGATAGGTCGGGACCTGTCACTACGGCTTTATTTATTATTCTATACACAAAGCTACGCTCGCTAAGATCATTTCATCACCACTGATTAAAGTAGTGTCAGTGCTTTGGCACTCAGGGCAGAGTAAACGATTGGCGGCTACTTCGGATTGTGTGTTGCAGTGGGGACAAGAGACGATCACCGGTGTATTGTGAATAATCAACTCGGCCAGTTCTGCTACCGTACCGGCTTTGAGCAAGCTAAAGGCGGTGTCTACTAAGCTGGGTTCTATGCCCGATAATGCGCCTATGTTGATGGTGATGCTTTCTACTGACTGAGCTTGATGTTGCAGGGCTATCGCGACCACTTGACTGAGTAAATCATCACATAAAGACAGTTCATGCACGTAAGTCATCCTCGGCTTGCATTTGGTCTAACAGTTCCCAGGTTGATAAGGCTTCGTCTACAGTGATTTTTTGTAGGGCATAACCCACATGGATTAATACATAATCACCCAGCTTGATCTCATCTTCTTGCAACAGCATTAAACTCACGTCGCGCTCTATGCCTTTGGCGACGCAATGGGCAATATCACCGTCTATACGAGTAATTTGCATGGGTACGGCAAGGCACATAATGGCTTCCGGTTAAACGACAGTAACTAAATATAAGCCAGCGATAGCAATTGTTACGCCGCTTAAGCGTGACAATAAAGGGTGGCGATAAGCGATTTTTCCTAGAACTATACCGCTTAAATGTAATAAGGCGGTCGCGACTACAAAACCGCTGCCATAGACTAAAGGCGAATCATTGTGTGGCATTTCTAAGCCATGTGCATAGCCATGAAACAAAGCGAATAGGCCAGCTAATAACATACTTAATTTGATGGGTAAGCGGATAGCCAGTGCTAATAAAAGTCCTAAGCAGATAACGCTAATGGCAATGAACACTTCTGGTGAGGGCACATTAAAACCACTGGCAGCTATGAAAGCTGCAACTATCATTAGGCTTATAAAGCTTAAGGGCAAACGCCAAATTGCACTGCCGCCTATTTGTACCGCCCAAATACCCACCGCGATCATGGCCAATATATGATCTAATCCCATAAAGGGATGGACTAAGCCACTGATAAAGCCAACGCTTTCAGTGCTCAAACTATGCGCATTAGCGCTGGGAATATAGGTTGATAAGGCCAATAGTGCTGTTAATTTGTTTTTCATGATGAATAACGGTCTGCCTGATGGTTATCTTGGTTTTAATTATACCTTGAACAAGATTGATTTCGGTAAATGAGAGCATTCAGCCGCCCAAATTAATTAACGGATGGTATTATTTATAACCATAAGTCCACTTTTTAACAATACTTTTTTAATGAATACTAGCAAGCGCTTACACGATACCCATATTAGTCTTGCGCACGGTAACGGCGGGCGACTGATGCGCGAGTTAATCGAGCAGATTTTCGCCAAACATTTAAAAAATGATTTATTGGATACAGGCACTGATGCTGCGGTTCTGCCCTTAGACTTAACAGGAGGCGAGCTGCTTATTAGTACCGATGGCTTTACCGTGGAGCCTTTGGAGTTCCCCGGTGGTGATATAGGTAGTTTAGCGATTCACGGTACGGTGAATGATTTAGCGGTATCAGGCGCTAGGCCGCTGTATCTAACCTTAAATGCCTTTATCGAAGAAGGTTTAGATATAGCCTTATTAGATAG
>QVQF01000193.1 GCA_003584895.1 Methylococcales bacterium | reverse complement strand
CTTATTAAGTAATGTTAGGGTCTTAGCTCTACCCTCAATTAAGACCTTAATGTTGCACCCTAGTCGAGACTATATGTTTTTCAGTGACCACCTTATTACGACCACTGTCCTTAGCTTTATAAAGAGCATTATCCGCGCGCTCAATAAGACTGTAGGCCGTATCGGTTTCCTGTAGCGTAGCAATCCCCGCCGAAAAGGTCACTTTACCTAGTAGAGCGGTGTCATTTTTATATTTTAACTGGCTATTCTCCATAATAATTCTAATTTTATCCATAAAACTAAAGGCTGCTTTTAATGATGTATTTGGCATAACAATAGCCATTTCTTCACCACCAAAACGCGCTAGATAATAATGCTCAGGCGCATGCTTTTTTAACATTGAAGCTAAGTACTTGATCACCTTATCACCAATTAAATGACCAAAGGTGTCATTGACTCGCTTAAAATGATCTATATCTAATAGCACCAAACACGCATTTCTTATAGGGGCTTCTTCAATAAGCTCATTTAATATAGTTTCGAAGCCAGATCGACTTAATAACCCAGTTAAAGCATCCATATTTACAGCGACACGAACATTTTTCATTTCGTTACGCAGCGCTTCCATTTCTTTGCGACTATCATCTAATTTATTTTTTAAATCTTGGCTAATATCAGCCAACTGCTTAGTTTCTAACATGACTTCTAGCAGTATGTCTTTTAAATTTTTCGGGTTTTCATCGGTATCTAATTCACTTAACTTATTACTGAAATTATCTCCCGCTTCCGTTACTTTTTCATTAGTCGCATCGACTGAAAGACTGATTTCAGCTATAAGCCGTAATAAGTTGCTATTAATATGCTCAAATGATTCAACAGATGCATTGCAAACATAAGATTTATATAACCTTAGATTTAGATCTGTATCAAATAACTTTCTCTTACGAGTTAAGATATCAATTTCTTCATTTAATTCGACACTAATGCCAGCCACATAATGATACCAAACCGCGAAGTTTATGGGATCAATAGGAACATCATGGCGTCTCATCAATGGCAGAATTTGTCTTATATAGGCATGATTTTGGTCATGCGTTGCCGTATAACTTGGTAAGAATGAGGTATTTTCGGTCATAGTTATTCAGTTATTATTAGTTTAAGTCGATTTAATCGTCCAAGAGAGTATCTAGCTACATTAGCTTAATAAAACAGCCTTGCAGTATTAACCAGTATTAAATGAATCCATTTATATTTTGAGGCTTACAAATTTAAGCGCCTAAAGAATCATCCTAGGCCAACACCTTCTGTTTGGGCGTACTTAACGACTTTGTCTAATCGCATAAGCTATATCGGCCGCTTGCTTATTTTCTTTAACATCATGCACACGAAATAATCGCACACCCGCCATAACACCTAAGGCCGTCGTCACTGCCGTTGCGGTAACTAATTCGGAAGGCTCATTAACATTACAAAGTGACCCCATAAAACGTTTACGACTCGCGCCTAACAACACCGGAAAACCCAAAGCCACTAAAGCATCAAGATGTGCTAATAAACTTAAGTTATCTTGCTTACGCTTACCAAAGCCTATGCCAGGATCTAACAGGATATTTTCTTTTTTAATACCGGCGTGTAAGGCTGCTGCCACGCATTGCTTTAAAGCGGTAATAACCTCAGCAATCACATCATCATAATAGGGATGATCTTGCATGGTTTTAGGTGTGCCTACACTGTGCATTAAAATGATTGGCGTGCTTGTCGTTGCCGCTAAAGTCAGCAAGGCAGGATCAGCCGTGCCTCCAGAAACATCGTTGATGATCGTGGCTCCTGCGTCAAGTGCGGCTTTAGCAACGACACTAGAGGTGGTATCTATACTCATCGCTAAGCTACCATTAAATTGTTCGCGTATAGCGGTGATTACAGGCACCACCCGTTGTATTTGCTCAGAAATCGGCACGGGGTCTGAGCCTGGCCGTGTTGATTCACCACCGATGTCGATAATATCGACGCCTTCAGCTTGCATACGCTGGACTTGTTGCATGGCTAGATTAAGGTCAGTAAATTTTCCGCCATCAGAAAAACTATCTGGGGTGACATTTAAAATCCCCATAATGAGTGGTTTGTCAGTCTTACTAAACATGTATTGGCTCCTGTGCGTGGCCTTAATAAAGATTCGGGTATAATGCACGATACTTTAGAATCTGAATCATGTCATGAATAAACCACGATTAGCTTGGGCAATAACCGGTTCCGGTCATTATATAGAAGAATGTTTAAATTTTTTGCTCACCCTAGACGATGTTGATCTTTATCTGAGTCAGGCAGCAGAAGAAGTGATCAAAATGTACGGTTTTAATCTGAATGAGATCCGTGAAAAAATGCCTGTCTATCGTGACAAAGCAGCTTCATGCCCTCCTGTGGGACATTTTTATAAAGGTTATTATCATACCTTTGTCATGGCTCCTGTTACTTCAAACACCATCGCTAAATGCGCATTAGGTATAGCCGACTCTTTAGTCAGTAACTTATATGCTCAAGCAGGAAAATGTCGGGTACCTAGCATCGTTTACCCTTGCGACATTGCGCCAGAAATGGAAACCACCGCACCGGGACATAAAACAGTGATGGTTTATCCGCGTAAAATTGACTTAGAAGGTACGGATAAGTTACGTAGCTTTGAATACACTCAAGTCGTAGAAAGCGTTGATGACTTAATAACGGCTGTCACCAATAGACTGGCATTCGTTAAGCTCAACGAACTTGTTTTGAGTTCAGCTTCATGAAAGAACATATACTTTTCTTGACCGGCAAGCTGGCTGAAAAGCAACTTCGTAATATTCTGGAGAAAATGCAGCCAGACTTTACGTATACCGTGCATCAACTAGGTCTTAAAGTCGCAGCTTTGATGACCTGCGATATGATCGCAAGAAGACTTACAGATACCTTTGGGGCTGATCGCATTATCATACCCGGACGCTGTCGAGGTGACGTCGATGAGCTGTCTGCTAAATTAGGCTTAGCCATTGCACGCGGGCCAGAAGAACTTAAAGATTTACCTCAGTATTTTGGTAAAGCCGCTCAACAACACGATTTAAGCCGCTATCAAGTTAAGATTTTTGCCGAGATTGTTGATGCGCCCCATGTGAGCGTAGAAGAAGTCGTTAAACGCGCCCAGTATTATAAAAAAAATGGTGCGGATGTTATTGATATAGGTTGCTTACCCAGCACTGATTTTCCACACATGGAAGACATCATTCGCACTTTGAAACAACTAGGCTTCATGGTCAGTATTGATTCTTTGGAAGCCAATGATTTATTGAGAGGTGGAAAAGCGGGAGCAGATTACATGCTTAGCCTGCATGAAAGCACGCTATGGATAGCGGATGAAGTCGCGGCAACACCCATTATCATCCCTGAAAGCCATGAAGATTTAGCATCCTTGGATAGAGCCATTAAACGACTACAGGCTAAGAACCGAGCGTTTATTGTCGATCCGATTTTAGATCCTGTGCATTTCGGTTTTACCCAGTCCATCGTGCGTTATCATGAAGTCAGAAAAAACCATCCTAATATAGAGATGATGATGGGCGTGGGTAATATTACTGAACTCACTCATGCCGATACCGCAGGTATGAATACCTTATTATTGGGCATCTGTTCGGAGCTTAACATCAATAGCATCTTGGCGACTGAAGTGAGTAAACATGCCAGTCGTTCGATTAAAGAAGCTGACTTGGCAAGACGTATTATGTTCGCTGCCAAAGAGCATGACACGCTACCTAAGCATATCAATCCGGGTTTAATGGCGCTACATGAGCCCTCACCTTTTCCCTATACACTCACCGAAATAGAAGAATTGGCTGAGCACATCACCGACCCTAGCTTTCGCATACAAACCAGTAGCGACGGCGTACATATTTTTAATCGTGATGGCTTGCAGAGTGCCACTGATCCCTTCGATTTATTCCCCCAATTACACGTAGAACAAGATGGTAGTCATGCCTTTTATTTAGGCGTGGAGTTAGCAAGAGCGCAAATAGCTTGGCAATTAGGTAAACGTTTTACTCAAGATCAAGCATTGACGTGGGGTTGTGCGACTGAGCAATCTGAAGAGAGTATTGATTTGCATAGTTTTAAACCTGCAGGTACTACTTTACAAAAACCCAGCACTACAACGAAATAACAGCGCTTATTTCTTCAGGGCATAGCGGTGATAAATCAGCATACCCAGCCATAATGCCAATAGAACAATCACCATAGCATCGCCTATGCGTGCATAAGGAGTGATACCCGTCATGGGTATAATCTCACCCGTTAATACGGTCGCTACAAACACCGGCGCTTGCTTGATGACTAGTCCATCGGGCGTCACTATGGCGGTAACGCCGGTATTAGTGGCGCGTAACAAATAGCGACCGGTTTCTAGAGCTCGCATTCTTGCCATTTGTAAATGTTGCTGCGGTTCTATGGAATGACCAAACCAACCATCATTGGTGACATTCACCAAATAAGCGGCTTCAGTCAGGTTTTTCACCGTTGCACTACCAAATACATCTTCATAACAAATCGAGGTTATAAAGGCATAGCCACCCGCTTTTAATAAAGCTTGGTCTACAGCACCTGGAGTGAAGTTACCTAAGACTAGACCTAGACTATCTAAGATAAAACCGGAAACAGGTTGCCAAGGTAAGTATTCCCCAAAGGGTAATAAATGTATTTTTTTATAGGTTGCGATGTCTTTACCCAGTGTCATCACGGCGTTATAACGTTCATGCGTAGCCTCTCCTCGTAGCGGTAAACTGACAATAATATCTGAGCCATGCTCCTTGGCAGCCTCACTTAAAGGTAATATAAACCAGTCCTTCACTTCAGATAAATAAGCAGGAATCGCGGTTTCAGGCCAGACTATCACTTTTGAATCCCAATGCGCTTCCGTCATAGTTTTATAGTAGTTCAGAGTGATCAGTAAGTTTTCAGGCCGCCACTTTTGGTCTTGACTCACATTACCTTGAATCAAGGATACACGAATGGGCTCACCTATAGCTGTCGTCCAGTTGGTCGTTTTTAAGCCTGCGCCAGTCAGCCATACGCTAAACAACAGGACTATCATTAAGCCTCGATGTTTTTTAACCTGTACTATAGATAGCAACAAAGTTGCGGATAAGGCCACCAAGAAACCTGTGCCATAAACACCTAGTATAGGAATGTAGCCTGCTAAAGGTGTATCCAATTGCGAATAAGCCACTTGCAGCCAAGGAAAGCCATTCAGTATTAAATAACCGCGTAAATACTCTATCAACACCCAAACGATTGGCACTATGCCTATGGTGCTAAGCCGTGGATTGATCAATCTTATTTTTACTGACAGATAAGCTGCCAGCGCTGGAAACATAGCCCAAAAAGCTACAAAGACTACCGTTAATAAACCAGAACTCAACACATCAGCACCACCAAAATCATGAATACTGATATAAACCCATGACATACCCAAACCAAAGGCCGTCAAACCGAATAAAAAACCGCGATACAAGGCTTGCAAAGGTGTCGCTTGCTGCCAAGAGGCAAACAATAACGCTAAAGCGATTAACGCCAAATAAGGGATATCAAAAGGGGCAAAGGCCAGTGTATATAATAGACCTGCCAAGCTAGCTAGCAGATCCCAATAAATTTTCGGTGTAAGGCGCATGAATGAACATTATCCATTTAAACTATAATGGCTAAGAGTTTACGCGAACTATCTAGTCAGAAATATTAATGTTGTTCGGGTATGAGCAATATTATTTTTTCCTCTCTTTTAAATACGCAGGATTCAATCGCTTATTAACTGCTTTTTACGCAGTAACGTTATTTTACGCTCGTGTGCCGCGCTGAGCACCGCAGGTTTTGTTGGGATTAGCCCGAAGGGGCGCGGCATGGATGCCGTGCGTTGGTAGGAGGGCAGGAAGCCCTCTCTACCGAACCACGACAAAATCGAGGAGCGCAGGAAGAAGCGGCAATCGAGCCGCCTTTTCTTTGGATACTTTCTTTTGGCGGCGCAAAAGAAAGTATCTCGCCTTCGGGTGCGATTACCCGATTAAAACAACCGTCGCGATAGCGACCTCATTATTTGTTTTTTTAAATCGTTGTGACTGCGGACCATAAGTTATTAGGCTTTGAAAATATAACTTATTACGTTATTTCCATTCCTAAGTGACAGCAATCGTATACAATAATTCATGCAAAAAAATACAACTCTCAGCGCCAATCTTTTTAGCGACTTATCGGCTAATGATAGTGAGCAAATTAAGCGCGCCTTAGCTATAGTTGCTCGTATTCCAGACGACCCCCATTACAATCGCCCTAAGGGGATTGATGTGGCAGTTGTATTAAAAGATTACCATGTTGATATCAATACCCTGCTAGCCGCCCTATTAAGCGATCCTCGTCTGGCAAAATTATGTTCCGATACCGAGATCAAAGCACAATTCGGTGATGTCGTCGCGGCTCTAGTCAAAGATGTCAATTGGTTAAATAAATTAACCGTCTATACCCCAGACATGGCGAATAAGCCTAATCAGACTGAAACCTTGAGGCGGATGCTTTTATCCATGACTCAAGATGTTCGAGCGGTACTGATTAAATTTGCTTATCGAGTTTATAGGCTACGGCATTTACCGAATGAATCTGCTGAAATTCGTCATTTTATTTCCCAAGAAACCTTAGATATTTATGCCCCTATTGCCAATCGTTTAGGCATACATCAATTCAAATGGGAATTAGAAGACTTGGCTTTTCGGCATTTAGAACCGCAAACCTATAAACAAATTGCTAAATCCCTCGCCAATAAACGCGTACAACGGGAAAATTGCGTCAATAGCTTTATTGAGCTATTACAGACACATCTAGCCGAAGAACATATAAATAATTCATGCTATGGTAGGCCCAAGCATATTTACAGCATCTGGAAAAAGATGCAGCGTAAACAACTGACCATAGATGAGTTGTATGACTTACTGGCCGTGCGGGTGATAGTTGAGAATTTAACTCAATGCTATACGGTATTAGGTATCGTTCATAGTTTATGGCAATACATCCCTAAAGAATTTGATGACTATATCGCTAACCCCAAAGAAAACGGTTATCAGTCTTTACATACTGTGATTTTAGATCCACAAGGTAATCGTATTGAAGTACAGATACGTACCCAAGACATGCACGATTACGCTGAATTAGGTGTCGCTGCTCATTGGGCTTATAAAGAAGGCGGCAAACAGTCGGCTGCCATGGAAAAAAGCGTAGCAACGCTACGTAAGCTCTTAGAAGAAAAACAAACGGATGAAGTACTCAGCGATGATTTTCGTAGCGAACTCTTTAATGATAGGGTTTATATATTAACACCAGCAGGTAAATTGATTGATCTAGTAAAAGGCTCAACGCCCTTAGATTTTGCCTATGCGGTGCATACCGAAATCGGCCATCGTTGCCGTGGTGCAAAGATCAACGGCAAAATCGTACCCCTAACGTATCAACTAAAATCAGGTGAGCAAGTTGAAATCCTCACCGCCAAAGAAAGTGCGCCTAATCATAATTGGATCAATCCAAGCTTAGGTTATTTAAAAAGCTCACGCGCCATTAGTAAAGTAAAAAGCTGGTTTAAGAATCAACAGCAAACAGAAAACATCCTTCGAGGCCGAGCGATTCTGGATAAGGAAAGTCAACGCCTAGGTTTAAAAGCCTTAAATATGGTTGATATGCTGAGTCATTTTAAACAACCAGATACCGACTCCTTACTTGAAGCTATTGGCCGCAGCGATATTAATAGTAGGCAACTGGCTGGATTTTTAAAAGTACCCGAGTTAGAAGAACTGCCCTTTAACATGCGAGCTAAAAAGACTTTTACAAAGTCGGCCGTATCAGTGGCAGGTATCGATAATGTGCAAACATCTTTTGCTCATTGCTGCACACCCGTGTCCGGTGAGGACATTATTGGTTATATTTCCCATCATAAAGGCATTACCGTACATCGTAGCGATTGCAAAAACATCAAAGAACTCGGTCTTGAAAAACAAGCTCAGCTTATTTCTGTATCGTGGGGCGATAAAAAAACCAGCCATGTTGTTCCGATTGTTATTAATGCCTTTAATGCCCAAAACTTACTACATAATGTCTCCCAAATGCTCACCCAGGCAAAGATTCATATTTTTAACGCGGCATTAGAAAC
>QVQF01000104.1 GCA_003584895.1 Methylococcales bacterium | reverse complement strand
GGCAAGGCCGTGGCTTTTAAAGCGAAAATCTTCGCCTATGGCTTCTGTAGGTTCCCAACGGTAGCTAAACGGCGGGTTGGCGACCACGGCATCAAACACCAGCTTTTTGGCGGGGTTCATTTCGTTAAGAATATCCCAATCATTTGACAGTGAATCGCCGTGGTGTATCTCGAATTCGGAATCTTTTACGCCATGCAGCAGCATATTCATGCGTGCCAAGTTGTAGGTGGTAATGTTTTTTTCTTGCCCGTAAATTTTACCAATACCGTGGGAGCCGAGTTGCTTACGCACATTTAGCAATAACGAGCCAGAACCACAGGCAAAATCCAATACCTTGTCGAGCTTAAGTTTTTTGCCGGTACTTGGGTCTTGGCTGTCGAGCGTAACAATTTTGGAAAGAATGCTGGACGGCTGTTGCGGGGTATAAAATTCACCGGCTTTTTTACCCGAACCTGAAGCAAACTGGCCGATTAGGTATTCATAGGCATCGCCCAGTACATCGCTGTTACTGGAAAATCCGGCAATCCCTTCAGCAATTTTAGTGATAATGGTGCAGAGTTTCGCATTGCGGTCTTGGTATTTTTTGCCAAGCTTTTCAGAATCCATATTAATTTCCGAAAACAGACCTTGAAAGGTACTTTCAAACGATTGGTTTTCGATGTAGTTAAAACCCTTTTGCAAGGTCAGCAATAAATCGTTGTGCTGGGTTCTGGCTAGTTCTGCAATACTGCCCCACAAGAATTGCGGTTCTATCACGTAATGTACCTTACGGCGCATTTGCTTTTCAAATTCCGCCACATCCGTCGCATTAGCGGCATACCAAAGCGCTAAAGGGGTACCCTTATCGCCTACCTCCAGCTTTGGGTAGTCGACTCCCAATTCTTTTTTGGCGGCGATTTCAAAGTTATCGGACAAGTACCGAAGAAAAAGAAATGACAGCATATAATCGCGAAAATCATCGGCATTCATGGCGCCGCGTAATTGGTCGGCTATGCTCCAGAGGGTAATGCCTAGTTGTTTTTGATCGTGTTCGGTCATGGTTTTGGTCTCGTTATACTTTTCTGGGTGCTTTTTTGGCTTGGCTGTGTCCTTTACTCATTACGCTAGCCCCTCAATCAAGCGCTTCTCCCGCTCAATCTCGGCAATCAGCTCATCCGCAGTGGGGAGTATGCGTTGGTATTTGGAGGCAAAAAGCTGTGGGTTTTCTTTGATGACCGAGTATTTAACAATAGTTTCGTCTTTGCTGTCACAAAGAATAATGCCAATGGTGGGATTGTCATCTTCGCCGCGCTTAAGGTCGTCAAACATACGTACATACATATCCATTTGACCGATGTCTTGATGGCTGAGTTTTCCGGTTTTCAAGTCAATAATGACAAAACATTTAAGCAAGTAGTTATAGAACACCAAATCGAGATAGAAATGACTGGTTTCAGTGCTAATACGCATTTGCCTTGCCACAAAAGAGAAACCTTTGCCCATTTCCAAGAGGAATTTTTGCAATTCATCAATAATGGCCTGCTCTAGCTTATTTTCTTTTAACTGCCCAGCTTCCGGCAGTTGCAAAAACTCCAACACATAAGGGTCTTTGATAAATTCCAGATGAGCAGACGTGCCGGGTGTTTTCGTTTGACTTGCTTGGGTTGCCAGTAGACGTTGAAAACTATGGGTTTTAATGTTGCGCTCTAACTGGCGTACCGTCCAGTTTTGCTCTCTGGCTTCTCGGCAATAATAGTCAATGGCTTGGGATGAATCGACGCGCATAATCAAGCGCAACTGGCTCCAGCTCAATTCTCTACACAATGTGTAGAGAATTGCCTGCTCGGGGAATTTAAGGTGGAATTGACGGCAGTTGTACAAATTGGCATAAGAAAACCCCTTGCCAAAATCTATCGTCAACGCAGTGGAAAGGTCTTCGATCAAGCGTTTGCCGTATGGTGCCGTATGCTGTCCCTGCTGTTCTTCTGCCACAATCCGCTGGCCAATCAGCCAATAGGCTTCCACCATGGCGGCATTCACCGCAGAACGCGCCTTGCCACGCGCCTGTTCAAGGATGGTTTTTATATCGCCTTGAAGCGATGTTAATGCGATCATCCAGCCACCTCATCCGTCGAAGGGAATAACTGCTGCATCAGGCCTTTTTTATGGGTTTTGAGTGCGTCGAGTTTTTTGGTTTGTGCTGTGATGAGTTCGTCGATGGAAGACAGGCAATCGGCGATTTTTTGTTGTTCCTCATGAACAGGAAAAGCAACTAAATATTCCTTCATCAATGAGATGTCGCCCCTAGGCATTTTTACACCTTTCACACCTTTCATAACATAACTAATGAATTCATCATTCTTAAGTAAAAAAGCCAAAAAGCAATCTCTTATCTTTGATTTTGCCCGAATGACAATTACGTCATTTGATGACCCGCCATCTCTATTCGATATCCAAACCTTTTTCAAATATGGTCGTATATTTGAAATTAAAACATCACCTTTTTTGTAACGAGTACAAGACCCGGTTGGCGGAAGTTTGGATGCTTTTTTTATACCATCGTAATCTGGTAATAAGTTTTCTGTACTTACATAATCATCCAATGTAAGTTGCTCAAACGGCATTCTCTCTTTAACAAAAATCGAGATATCCTTATCTCCAAGCAAACCCATTTCCCACTCACCTGCATCCCGAAACTCAGGAAAGCGCAGCTTGGGTAGGGTTTCGCCTTCGGCTGGGAATAGCTGCTGCATCAGGCCTTTTTTATGGGTTTTGAGTCCATCGATTTTTTGGGTTTGTACGGTGATTAGTTCGTCGAGAGAAGAAAGGCAATCGGAAATTTTTTGTTGTTCGTCGAGATTAGGAATAGACAGTTTGATACTACTAACGTCTGTTTGCCCAATGGTCGTCATTGTTGCTGTTTTACCGCGAGCTACTAACTGACGTCTTACTCTATAAGTTCGCAGTAAATAATTTGCAAAAATGGGTGATAGTATTATTTTATTTGGTCTAAATCTAATTAGATGCCCATCAAAAGTAATGTCGTTTGAATTTCCAAGATAGATATTTGAATAAGCAATTCCTGATTTTACTAGCGAAGAGCGCGTAAAGAAAATATCGCCAGTTTCAACTTTATTCTTTATAAATTCATCTTTAGATAACTCGATCAAATTTAATTTTTTTTCGTCGATTACGGTATCGATATACATGTCTAATACATTAATTAGTTTATAGCCTGTTCCAACTTTTTTTGGGTCATTAAACACACCGTTTGATAATCCACAAGCAGTAAACTTGGTAAGTTCTTTCTCATTCCATTCCCCCGCATCCCGAAACTCAGGAAAGCGCAACTTAGGCACGATGCCTGTATTCCCGTTCATTCAGTCTCCAGTGTATCGGGATTCTTGAGGATACTTTTTTCTGCCGAGGCCAGACGGCGTTCGACCTTTTTAACATCCTCGGCAGGCGGCAGGCTTTCTGGACGGATACCGCGACTCAGCAGCGTTTCTCGCACTGCTTGGTTATTGGTGACATGTTCTTGAGATATTTTTGGTTCGCTACGCATGTTTTGTTCACGCGCGTTGTGAATGGTGATCTCGGTAGCAAAGTCTTTAGCTTTTAAAATAATGGTGGGTGCAAAATCGGCTAGCGGTCGATTATCTGGAACCTGCCAATGTGCTTTCATGGCTTGGGTACTTTTGCCAAACAGGGCGTGATCACCTTTGCTGCGAATCAAGGCAAAATTCTGATTGCCGCCTGTTTGCTCATAGATAACATCTGACAATTCTCTCTCGGTATCAGACAATTTTTTGCGTGCTGAAACACGTTCTGCTTCTAGCAAGCGTTGCTCAATCAGTTCCGCTTTGCGGGTCTGCATGGCAAAGTAGGTCTGGGCAAAAGCGATTTCCTGCTTGGCTGAATTGCCATTTTGGGCAATTAAATAACAGGCATAACGCGTCAGCATGATGTCATTAATTTCACGCTGACTACCAGAACCCAATTCAACCATTTTCCCGACATCGGCAAAATGGTCTAAAACCGAGTGCCCCGAAAGCTCACAAGCCGTTTTTGCCTTAGAAATAACATTCAGAAAATTATCCCATTTTGAGTAGCCGAGCAAATACTGAACATCACGCGCCAGCCAGTATTCCACGCCGTTTTCAGTTTCCTGTGCATGGTCTTCAAACGATTCGGTCATGGCATAAATCAGTTCATTGTGCATTAATACGGCTCCTCATTTAGCTGTGTAGGTGTCTGTAATGCTCTCTCCACACCTTTGCCCCATGCCTCGCTGTGGAATTTGTGGCTGATGGTTATGCCAATCAAGGTTGTGTTGGATGTACCTACCTTATTCATAAGCCACTAACCCGGAAATCTCGCGCCCTAGTGCTAGTTTTTTTAGCACTGGCACTAGGTCTTCCATTAGGGCCAGTTCTTTTATGCCTCTGGTTTTCCAATTTAATTCCAGTGGTTCCAGCAGGTCGGTGAGTTGTTCACCATCAAAAATCATGCGGTACAGTATTCCATCAACAAAGGCTTGCAGGGCAGCACTTGCCAATCCGTGTTGTTCGGCCATTTGTGCCAGTTCGCGGGTGGCTTTTACGGCTTTAAAAGCCTGGTAACCTTCGCGAATATCCTTTTCACTGAAGCTTACGCCCGCTTGGAGGCTTTTGATGTAGTCGATAATATCTTCGCGCTCGTCCATTAAATTGGCACTGGAACTGATCAGGTCAATTAGTTGCTCACGAGTCATTTTTTGCTTGCCGGCTGATTGCGTGGATTTGGCAATCAGAATCATGATGTAGTCGTAATCGATCACCGCCGAGGCAAACAGCACAAATTCAAAATCCAGTTGTTGCACTGTGCCATCGGTATCGTCACCTTTGCCTTGCTTGGCTTTAAGGCTCAGGGCGGTTTCCAGATACATACCTTTAAAAGCCCGCAGGGTGTCGACCGGCAGTAATACTTCGATACTTTGGCCGTCTTCCACACTTATATCGGTATATTGATCGAGTTGGGTTTTTAGGCGCTGGACTTCTTTAAAATGGTTGATAAATTCGGCTCGGGCAGTATCGCCTTTAAGGTTGGCCACTTCTGCCGGTGTGCAAGCCAAGCCCTGCGAGTGCATAAAGGTATCGAGTTGGGCAACGGCGGCTTCCAACTTGCCGATCACCACCGGTGCCGGGTCAACCAGCCAGATTTCTTTGGCACGCGCTTGGTCATTACCCGAAAAGAGCATAATGGCGTCATTTACCGCCTCTTCCTGCCCGCGAAAATCCAGCACATTGCCCCAAGGTTTGGTGTCGTTCAGCACCCGGTTGGTACGCGAATAGGCTTGAATTAAACCGTGATATTTGAGGTTTTTATCCACATACAGCGTGTTGAGGTATTTAGAATCAAACCCCGTAAGCAGCATATCGACCACGATGACAATATCGATTTTGTTTTTGTGTGGGTAATCCTGATTGGAATACTTTTGGTCTTTGATGCGTTGTTGCACGTCCTGATAGTAAAGGTCGAATTCATTAATGCTGTGGTTTGTGCCGTACTGGGTGTTGTAGTCGGCAATGATGTTGATTAACGCTGCCTTTTTCTCTTCCGGCTCTACCTGGTTATCGGCCTTTTCCTGTGGCAGATCTTCTTGCAGTTGTTTTATATCAGCGGCATTTTTATCATTTGGGCTATAGCTGTCTTTAGCCAGTGCTTGAGCGGGTGGCAAAAATGCGTAAGCAGCATTGCGTGGCTCTTGCAGTTGTTTTATGTAGGCGACGGTCTTTTCGTTTGGGCTATAGCTGTCTTTAGCCAACGCTTGAGCGGGTGGCGAAAATACACAGGCGATATTCAGTGGTTGGTAGCTGTCGTCTTCGGCAAGTTTTTGCGCCTGCAAGGCTTTGAATAAGGCATAGTATTCAATGGCGTTATTGATGGAGCCAGTGGCCAAAATGGCGTTAAAGCGGCGCGAGTTGGTGGCGGCATCGTGTTTTGCCAGTATCTCGTTGACTACCGCTTCTGGTGGTGGTATTTCGCCTTTTTTAGGTTTTTTATTGTCTTTGCTGTCTTTGCCGAAATAATCGATATGAAAGCTCAGTACATTTTTATCATCAATAGCATGGGTAATGGTGTAGGCGTGCAGTTGCTTTTCGAATATATCTTTGGTGGTTTTGAAGGTGCCGACTGTGCCGTCGAATTGTTGGTAAGTGGCGTTATCGTCAAAAATGGGGGTGCCGGTAAAGCCAAACAACTGGGCCTTGGGGAAGAATTCTTTAATCGCTTTGTGATTTTCACCAAATTGCGAGCGGTGGCATTCGTCAAAAATAAAGACAATGCGTTTGTCGCGCAAAGGTTCCAATCTTTCTTTGTAAGTGAGTTTGCCTTTTTGTTTATGACTTTGATTACGTTTGCTGCTTTCGTCTAGCGCCAGGCCCAGCTTTTGAATGGTAGTGACGATAACCTTATCGGCGTAATCGTCTGAGAGCATCCGCCTTACCAGGGTTTCGGTGTTGGTGTTTTCTTCCACACAGCCGGCCTGAAACTTGTTGAATTCTTCGCGAGTTTGCCGGTCGAGGTCTTTACGGTCGACCACGAACAGGCATTTTTCTATGTCGGGGTTATCTTTAAGCAGGGTGGAGGCTTTAAAGGAAGTCAGGGTTTTACCGCTGCCGGTGGTGTGCCAGATATAACCATTGCCCCGATTTTGGTGAATGCAGTCGACAATGGCCTTTACCGCGTAAATTTGGTAGGGGCGCATGATCATCAGCCTTTGCTCGCTGGCCACCAATACCATATAACGGCTGATCATTTGGCCCAAAGTGCATTTGGCTAAAAACTTGTCGGCAAAATCGTGTAAGTGAGCAATTTTGTTGTTGTCTTCATCGGCCAGTTGATAAATGGGTAAAAAGCGTTCGTCAGCATTAAAGCTGAAATGCTGGTTGTGGTTGTTGGCAAAGTAAAGGGTATTACTTTCATTACTGACAATAAATATCTGCATAAAACACAGCAACGTATTGGTGTAGCCGTTGCCGGGGTCGTTTTTATAGTTAACGATTTGTTCCATCGCCCGGCGGGTGACGATCTGGTGGGTTTTAAGTTCGATTTGCACCACGGGTACACCGTTGATCAGCAGAATCACATCATAACGGTGATGGCTGTTATCGGTGTTAATGCGTAGCTGGTTGATAACTTCAAATTCGTTTTTGCACCAGTCTTTGATGTTGACCAACGTGTATTGCAGTGATGTACCGTCTTCACGCTGAAAGGTGTTGCGTTCGCGCAGGTTAAGGGCGGCGGTAAATACGTCAGCGCTGACGATTTCATCACGCAGGCGGGCGAATTCCGAATCGGTTAGGTGGACTTTGTTGAGTGCTTCGAAGTGCTTTCTAAAGTTGTTCTCTAGCGTTGCTTTATCGCGAATATCGTTGCGATAGGTGTATTTTAGATCTTTTAATTTGGCGATTAAATTTTGTTCGATCTGGTTTTCGTTTAGGGACATTTGCAACGCTCAAAGGTATGTTGCAAGGATTTTACCATCTATATACTATAGATAGGGCGAATTTGCTTTTGATGAAAACAAAATGGTTCAAGCTATTTAAAATTTTTTAAGGTATTTTGTTATTAAGATGTGAAAAATAAGTATGACTATCGTTTTTAAAGCACAGTAGATAATGGTCGCGTTGCACTTTCACATCCTTTGTAACTGGTCACAAAGCATCCATGCCAATATCAAAGCGTTAACTCAAGCATCTTACCCATCTTGAAAATAATTCAAACTCTAGCGAATAAATTAGTTGCTTTCAGTTTTTGCCTATGCAATACTCTTGGTCAGCATAATTTACAACCTAGATAAAAGGTACGACTTAAAACCTTTTTATCTACTTTACCGAAACATACTGACTATATACATTATGTTTCGTCGCAATTACTGTCATTAAACAAGACGCTGATTCGACACGTAGAATGTGCAGCAAAAACATAAGATATTCAGTGTAAACACACGTATTCAATTGAAAACATAAGATGCCCAATGGAAACACATGTTCTCACTTGAAAACACATGAAGTCCAGTGGAATCAGATGCTCTCACTTGAAAACACATGAAGCCCAGTGGAAACACATGTTCTCACTTGAAAACACATGAAGCCCAGTGGAAACACATGTTCTCACTTGAAAACACATGATTCCCAGTGGAAACACATGTTCTCACTTGAAAACACATGA
>QVQF01000221.1 GCA_003584895.1 Methylococcales bacterium | reverse complement strand
TTACGAAAGTTAAATTTTAAACACCACTGTATTCAGTGGTTGCAGGTCAAATCTCGAATTGCTGCTCGAAAAGCAGAATAAACTTTTTTCTCGTATGAAGAATATCGAGAATCTTTTGACTGCCCGTCCCAAAATACTTTTTCGACAATTTTGTCTTGCGTATCTATCTGCACAGTCATGATTCTAATCTCCCATAAATAATGATATTAGCGTTATCAGTAGTTACTCCGCAATGATCATGATCAAAGTTATGGCGATATATATTTAAGGTTTCAAAAAGAAAATATTTTTGAAGTAATTCTTTCCATTTTTCTAGAGATAAGAAAGTGATTGTTTTCCCATATTCACCTGTTTCAGTAAACATTACTCTATAACTATTATTTCCTAAACTAATCTTATTTATATTATGAAATCTATAATCTGAATCTGTTAGAAGCTTGAAAAACAAATATCCTCCAGGCTTAACATTTTTTGTAAGTAATTCTAAGGTCGTAATAATATCGGGATATGGTAAATAAAATATTGAGCTAGGAAATAAAACTGTTTGAAATGGCTTCATACCTGAATTTTCAAAGAAATGCAACATATTGTCTTGAATCAGTTGAAAATCATTTTCCATATGATATTCGCTTTTCAATCTTGAAAGATTTGTCGTTGCATCAGAAATCGCATTATAACAGAGATCAACACCTGTAACATCCCAACCATATTCATAAAATAGACGTAAATTATTGCCTGAACCGCAACCCAGTTCAAGAACTGATTCCTTGACAGCCTCAAAGCCTGATTTAAAGAAAAATCTAACGAGAGATTCATCAGGAAATTTCAATCCTTTTATTTCTGTTATTAGCATCGCTTTATAAATTAATTTAAGTGCTTTATTATCACATCAACTGTTATTTGAGCTTTCTTAAGATCAAATCGAAAATCATTGAATAAATTAAGAACATCAGCATTATTTTTTTCAGCACAATTAGCCGTGGATTGACCAAATAAATGAGTAACGGATACATAGTGAGCGCTTGCAAAAAGACCGGCTTTAAAAATCTTTTCTAATAACTCATTTCTCTTCGGAACTTTTATATTAAAGCGCCAATTTTGGTAAACTTTAGGGAACTGTACCTCCTGCGGCAATTCATTTGAATAGAATGCATTTATAACTTCCTTATGTGCACTGACTATTGCCATTTTGCTCATAACTAGCCGTTGATATTTTTCTAGTGAAGTTATAAATAAAGTGTCACCTAGCCAGTTAGAATCGTTGTAGCGAAAGATCGTGTCATCTTCGATATTTTTTTTTATAGATTCAGTTAATCTTTCCAAATCTTTAATTTCATAAGGGATCTGAATAGACCGATAAATATATTCAGGTTGCAAATAACCGAAGCCTCCCCACCCAATATCAACATATTTAGAATAGCCAGTGCTAAATAGCTCCAGGTCTATATTATTTTGGAGTGGATTGGTTCGAAATTCAGGTATGTTCAAACATTTATCATCAATAACGAAGAAATCAGCGTTGAGGGACTTTACGCTTGAAAAAAAGTCAGAGGGGTTATTCTCTACACCAAAAGTATGGACATAATGAATACCCCCATAAACGTTAATATTTGTTGATAATTTACCAAGTGCGATTTCTTCGTTTAAGCATAGAGAATCAGGAGCAATATCAATAAGTTCAAATGCCACGCCAGCCTTAAGATAGGTTAGCACGACGATAGGGCATACGTTAGCAGGCAGCAAAAAAGGCTTGTGCTTGTCTTTTAAGCCAGATAAAACATTAAAGAGGATTATAGATGCGCGATGCTCAACAATCATTGCCTTGTTGTAAAATTAATTCAGCAATACGACGAGCACCCTGGCCATCAACCAGTGTTTGCCCAATAATCGACTTAGATTTTCGAGATTCAATAGTTTTCAGATCATGAAAAGCAGACAAGATATTATGATTTAAATTAGCATCATCCCATAATCCTGCATGGCGAGTAAAACCCACTTCCTGCCATCCGTTTATATCATCCACTTGATTATCAACAAGCATCACTGAAATAGTTGGGACTCCTGCACATGCCAACTCATAGAGCGTCTGTCCTCCTGAGGCAATCGCAATATCGGCATTGATCATACATGAGTGCATCTCTTCAGCATTCGCATCAAATATGATTGTCGTCATAGGGTCAGCCAAAGCTTCGATAGCACCTCTAACCAGGCTAGCTCCACCAATAACGACAGTCTTCATTACTGATGGATAATTATTTTGTAACATACCAAGAATTCTGTGGCTTAAATGTCGAATATCACCACTCCCAAACGATATTAAAATATTCTCAATTACAGGTTTGATAATAAACTTCGGACTATCCCAAAATGGCTGCCGCAAAGCAATGTATTTGTGACCAAGTAAATATTGTGAATACGGATTTTTATGGATATAGAATTTTTTCTCTGCATTTATTGTCCAGTCTACAACAAGTCGGTTATAATGGTCTCGCCGAATAAAATCGTCCAAAATTGTTACTGTACTTATACCAGACAACTTATTAAGCAAGTCATCGGTAATCGAGAAAGTATCAACTATAAGAATGGCATTTTGAAGGCGCGGTTCGATGCTCTCAATACCATTTAACCATTGTACTTTTTCGTAATCGACATACGGCAAAACTGAGTGTATTGAATCATCTCCATGGACAATAAGAGTGCTATCGTAGTCTCTTTCTAAAAATGCTTGCGATAATGCCAAACAACGTGTAAGATGCCCAAAACCCATTGTCCGACTGCCCTCAGTTAAAAAAATCACACGCCGATTATTTAATGGGACCTCATTCCTCAATGATTTATTTTTATTTATGAGCATGAACTGTTATCCCTAATATTTTCTCGCTTGTATGGCCTGAAACATGACCTCTGCACGTAGCCAGTCATCATCATTATCAACATCCTGCACCCGCCAAGGAGGAATTATTATTGGCTTAGAAAATCGATCAAAAACACGCACACCGCCAAGCCATGCCTCTGGCTTCCCCCAATAAAACTGACCGGCATCATGCAATGCCTCTGGTAAATCTTGTGACCTAGTATTAAAAAATTCAGGAAAATACATTTCTATTCCTCCATCAGAGTTCTGTTTGAACGAGCGAAAAATAGGCGCTGAAAAATTGGTGACGGTGAACGCATAGGCCCAATCACCGGATTTCATAATTTCCCATCCACGTTTTAGATCGTCTATTTGAATGAAGGGTGCAGTGGCGTAAATGCAACACACAGCTTCTAAATTAAATCCCTGATCCAATGCCCATTGAGTAGCATGTGCTATAACTTCGGTGGTGCCTGCATGATCATTCGACAATTCTGCTGGCCGCATAAACGGGACTGAAGCACCAAATCTTTTTGCAACTTCAGCGATTTCATTGTCGTCAGTGGAGACGATGATGTGGTCAAACAATTTAGACTCCTTTGCGGCTTCTATAGACCAGGCGATCATGGGTTTACCACAGAACTCTTTGACATTTTTTCTAGGAATTCTTTTGCTGCCTCCACGAGCGGGAATGATAGCGATGTTCATAATTCTACTATTTCCGCCTTAAAAAAAGAAGCTCTGAATGAAACCCATCAACTGTCTGGTAGCCAAAAGGAATAACATTTCGTTCCACCAGTTCATATCCAGGAAGCATCGTCAAATAGTCATCACTAAGAATCGGAGTTTCCACACCAACCACCCCTTGTTTCCGTAATTGCTTGCCCTCCCGCATATTCCTCAGCAAAATCCAACGCGCACCAAGCCGAGTAACATGACTAAGATAATTCTTAACAATATGGGGCTCCATTTCCTGAAATGAGATGAAGTTTACAAAAAGGTCAATTTTTCCCCGGAGTTTTTCAATCTGCCAAGAACAGAGTACAGATGCCATGGGAAGTGAGCTGATCTCGATTGACTCTTCTTTGGCAGTTTGAGCGTAGGTGGCAACATTCTCTTTTCCTAACACTTCACTGAGATAATACTGGGCTACAAAACTGGTTGGAGGAATGTCAATATCTATATAATGAAGATCTTTTATACCGGCACTTCCGAGTATCTCACCAAGCGTTCCGAAACCGCCGCCAATTTCAAGCACGGTAGCAGGGACGTCACCACCAAGATGTTTTTTCAACAATGCAAGACCCAACAGATAATTCAGAGCAGATCGGCTGAACTGACGACCATCAAACTGAAACTGTTCAGATGGATCCCCTGCACTTCTTTCAGAGAAAGTATGCAAATATGGCAACTGTGTTTTGTCGTCCGATGCCTTTAATACCCGATAATCGCCCAATGCCCACGAATACCCGCTGAAAAACTGATCAAGAGCCTGTTGGGGCTTCACTGCACCGGGAAACATCTGCTTGAACCCATCCAGTATATAATCGATCTGCTTTTCGATAAAACCGGACCCTGGTAAACCGTATGTCGGCACAAAAAAATCGAGGTTTGTCGGCAATGATCTGAAACGTTCAATACCATGGGAACAGAGTTCGGACACGATACGCGATGACGCCTCATCCCAAAATACTGATGGCCGGTAAAGATCACTCTGTGAAAGCATATCCTCACGAGCGAGGGATAATTCAGGATATTCACGCATATCTTTGTTCATAACATGATTAGCTTTGTTTTGTAAAGAGTATCGATTCAAGTGAATCAATGATATAATCGATTTGCTCACCACTCAATAATGGATAGAGGGGTAAACTCAGCGCTTCAGAAAAATATTGTTCTGCTTGCGGGCAGTATGATTCCCTGAAACCCATCTGTTCATAGTATGGCTGACGATAGACCGGGATGTAATGTAAATTCACCATTATACCTGCTGCTTGAAGTGCCGCATAAGTTTCACGATGAGTTTTGTTGATTTCATCAAGTTTTAAACGTATGACGTAGAAATGATAACTGGAATAGCTGTCGGGGTGCTGCCATGGAGTAACAAAGGGAAGGCTTGATAACGCCTCATTATATCGCTTTGCAAGTACATGGCGCCTTACAACAAATTCATCAAGCCGCTGCATCTGGCTCAAACCTAACGCTGCGTGAATATCGGTCATGCGGTAGTTGAAGCCGAGATCTATCTGCTGGTAGTTCCAAAGTTCTTCCGGTGGTCTTGGTTGCATATCTAAAGCATCGTTGGTAATGCCATGACTGCGCAACAACCTCATGTGCTTGGCTAATTGCTCATCATTCGTGAGCGCCATGCCGCCCTCCCCTGTTGTAATAATCTTAACTGGGTGAAAACTGAACACAGTGATGTCACTATATCGACAATTACCGATAGGTTCGCCTTTATAGCGACCACCGATAGCATGAGAAGCATCTTCAATTATTTTGAAGCCGTATTGCTGGCTCAGAGCATGAATACCTTCCATATCGCAAGGTTGACCGCACAGATGCACTGGGATTACAACTTTTGGTAATCTCCCTGCCATTTCTGCTTGTACTAACTGTTCTTTCAAGCGAGCCACGCTGAGGTTATACGTATGCGGATCTATGTCAACAAAATCTACCTGTGCTCCGCAATAGAGTGCGCAATTGGCGCTCGCAACAAAAGTTATTGGTGATGTCCATACTAAATCCCCTTTGCTAACCCCTAACGCCAAGCAAGCAATATGAAGCGCACTGGTCGCACTATTTACAGCAACAGCATGATTTGCATGGCAATAAACCGCAACAACTTTTTCAAATTCCTGAACTACAGGGCCTTGCGTTAAAAAGTCAGAGCGTAAGACTTCAACAACTGCATCAATATCAGCCTGGTTAATGTTCTGTCGTCCGTAGGGAATCATATTGATCAAATCTTTCCAATATGTTGGCGGTTTAAATCAATCCATGTACGTAGAGTATTAATACTCATCCATTCAGTGTTATTGTCAGAACAGTAGGTAAAGTCAAGGGCCACAGGCTTCCCCCCATTGATACGCTCTGGATCATGGCTCCAGTTATTAATTGCCGGAAGTATTTTGTAATGCTCGGTATATTCATAGGTGTGTGGTGCATCCTCAAAACTAATCATCTGCTCATGGAGTTTTTCACCAGGTCGAATACCAACAATATCATGTTCAGCATCAGGTGCAACGGCACGCGCAATATCAAGCAATGTCATGGAAGGGATCTTTTTCACATAGATCTCACCGCCAACCATATCCTCGAATGCATGCCATACAAGATCGACGCCTTGCTCAAGAGTAATCATAAAGCGGGTCATTCGATCATCAGTAATCGGTAACACACCCTGATCCGAGAGGGATAGAAAGAAAGGAATGACTGACCCTCGAGAACCCATCACGTTACCGTAACGAACTACTGCAAAACGAGTTTCGGCACCTCCTGAATATGAGTTACCTGCAATAAAAAGTTTGTCAGAGGTCAGCTTAGTGGCACCATACAAATTTACCGGACTACTGGCTTTGTCAGTCGAGAGAGCTACAACACGCTTAACGCCATGGTCAATACAAGCGTCAATAAGGTTCATGGCACCAAAAACATTTGTTTTGACGCATTCGAATGGGTTGTATTCTGCTGTTGGGACGATTTTGGTTGCTGCGGCGTGGACGACATACTCAATGCCTGTCAGGGCGCGAGCGAGGCGATCTTTGTCGCGCACATCACCTATAAAGAAGCGGACTCTTGGGTCGTTGCCGTAGAGTTTGGCCATTTCCCACTGCTTCATCTCGTCTCTGGAATAGATGACGAGGCGGCGAGGGTTGTATCTGGCGAGGGTTAAAGGAACGAAGGTGTGGCCGAAAGAGCCGGTGCCGCCGGTTATTAATATTGAGGAATTTGTTAACATATAAAGAAAGTAGAAAGTGCTGAGAAAGAGAGTGCTGAGTTTGGCATTGTGCTATAGATTCCGGAGGAGACGGTCGTATATGTCATGGTGGCCTATCCAAAACCAGATAATGACATCTTTTTGAAGTATGCCAGTAGCACGATACCCTTTGCCTATCCGAACAGAATAAATGGGCTGCTGCTTACCGACTCGCTTGAAAAAAAGTGCTAAGTTTTTAGTGCTGAGTGCTGAGTGCTGAAAAAGATTAGTGCTGAGTTCATGACGGGACAATGCGCCCGTGACTAAAACCCATTGTTTTAGTCTTTCCTGTTTGATGTTCAGACAATGCCTCACCTGCCATTTTATTCAGCAAGGTCTGCGCTTCGTCTGATGCCATAAGTGCCTCCCATTGCTCATTATCTGCAGCTATAACTAAGGGTGCTTCTTCCGCAATCTTGATTAAGGTTCGTTCGTTGTCTTTGTTGGTGACCATATTCATAATCTCTCCTTTACTGTCGTTCCCCATGTTTTAAGACTGCCATGCTGACGTTTGAGCTCAAAACCAACTTTACCAAGAACCTTGACCAACTCTCTACCGGAGAGCCTTGGAAGTTGGCTCATATTGCAACGAGCATTGTTTGAAAAGATTTTAGAGGAACTGCCAATCCATCTTCCTGTAAAGCTAAAATGTAACCTTGAATAGCTTCGCGAATATTAACTATAGCATCTTCCTTCGATGTTCCCTGCGATACACAGCCAGAGAGGCTTGGGCATTCTGCTATCCAGTACCCATCTTCGCCAAGATTGGTATCTGATTTTTTTTACAGATACTCATAACGTCATATAAATTGCAACTTGCCAGTTCCGCTGCTTTAACCAGCGTTACCCTCTTTTGCTGATAGAGCCACAGGGCATAAGAGATGCAAACGTCTTGCTGTATGTCGGGCACTGCCTGAAATGCGACAAAATCATTCGGTAAATTAATGGCCATTTGCATAAGACTGAAAGAAAGTGGAAAGTATCGAGTGCTGAGTGTTTGGATGTTTGGATGTTTACTGGTTTTCGGTATTGAGGAGTGCTTCTAAGGTTGGGGCGGTTAGGATGGCTTCGCCCCAGGTTTCCAGCTCCTGTTCGGAGGCATTGCTTAACTTCTCTGTTGCCCATGCTGGTAGTGCGCCGAAGCGGTGTTCCAAAAGTTTCTTTAGAAGCTTCAATTCACCTTCTACTCGGCCCTTCACCACACCTTTCTCCATGCCTATCTCCACACCTTTCTCCATACCTTTCTCTATACCTTTCTCCATGCCTTTCTCCATGCCTGTAACTTGGCCTTCGTAATATCCGTCGCCATAGGATGATTCGAACATGCTGGCTTGGTAATGCAAATCATCTTTGTAATGTTCGTATGCTTTTTGTTCCTCTTCCGGCAACTTCATGATGCTTAACTTTTCCGACGCTTCTTGTAACCCTTTTGCGGTAAAGCTCTCTTTAATTTCTTCATTTTTCAAAAAG
>QVQF01000129.1 GCA_003584895.1 Methylococcales bacterium | reverse complement strand
TTTCTAGAAAAATGGTTTCATGAGCGCTTAGGCCCTAAAGCCAAAATCGATAAAATCATTAAACAGTTTCCCGAATTTGCCGATCAATTTCCACAAATCCCGTCATTACTGTACAAAGCCTTAGATAATGCAGCACAAAGCCAATCTAACGCACAAGCACAGCAACGAGAACTAAAGTTATTACGGCAGCAAATATCTCATAATCATCGCGCTACCTTATGGGCAATGATTATGAGTGCAGCAATCATCAGTTTGGCAATAATATTTCAATAATAAAATGGGGGCACTTAACAAGCAACTTTCCCAAGTTTCATAGTACTAGCCGTTGTAGCATTACCGCTTTTTTGATCACAAAAAAATAAGGACTTACATTGTTATACTCGTTAAATGTAAGTATTAGAAATCCACAAGCCCTACATCTAACACAACAATCTATAGCTTGATGCCTAGAGTTAAGCAAGGCTGTGCTAAACTATGCGCTATTAACATCTACTTTAAGCGAAGATTTCTTTACCTGCATGGCACTTAAGTCAACCATTTATAAAGCCGACTGTCAGATTGCTGACATGGATAGAGGCTATTATGCTCCGCATAACCTGACCATTGCCCTGCACCCTTCCGAAACCGAAGAACGCATGATGGTGCGCTTAGTGGCCTTTGTACTCAATGCCCATGAACATTTACAATTTTCTAAAGGCTTAAGCTCAGAAGATGAGCCTGATATTTGGCAAAAAAGTTTAACCGATGACATTGAAGTCTGGATTGATGTAGGGATGCCTGATGAAAAACGCATCCGTAAAGCCTCAAATCGCGCAGAACAGGCGTTGATTTACACTTATGGCGGACGAAATACTGTATGGTGGAGCCAAATTAAAAGCAAAATAGAGCGCTTTAAAAATATTAAAATCATTAACTTACCCAAAACAGATACCGACCAACTGGTGCCGCTAATAAAACGCAGTATGCAATTACAAATCAGCCTACAAGATGGACAGATTTGGATTAGCGATGAGCACCATACGCACATATAACGCCTGAAATTTGGCTAAGCTAAACTGTCATATAGTCACTATGAGCAAGCGTTGGTGGCTCGCCACTCAATGCCAATTATCAATTAACACCTAACTTTTTACTCACACCCTTCGGAACCTCACCTTGATCTCTACAGCTAACATCACTATGCAATTTGGGGCTAAACCCCTGTTTGAAAACGTCTCCGTTAAATTTGGTGACGGCAACCGTTATGGCCTGATCGGCGCTAACGGCTGCGGAAAATCAACTTTCATGAAAATATTAAGCGGCGATTTAGACCCATCGGCAGGTAACGTCAGCGTCAGCCCCAATGAGCGCCTCGGTGTGTTACGTCAAGATCAATTCGCTTATGAAAGCTACCGCGTATTAGATGTGGTCATGATGGGCCATGCTGAAATGTGGGCCGCCATGTCCGAACGTGATGCCATCTACGCTAACCTTGAAGCTTCCGAAGATGATTACATGCATGCCGCTGAACTTGAAGCGGTAGTCGGCGAATATAACGGCTATACCGCTGAATCGCGGGCCAGTGAATTACTATTAGGTCTGGATATTCCCTTAGAGCAACATAATGGCTTAATGAGCGCCGTTGCTCCGGGCTGGAAACTGCGCGTCTTATTGGCGCAAGCCTTGTTTGCAAATCCTGACATTATGTTGCTGGATGAACCGACCAACAACTTAGATATCAACACCATACGTTGGCTGGAAAACATACTCAACCAACGTGATTGCACGATGGTTATCATCTCGCATGATCGCCATTTTTTAAACAGTGTCTGCACACACATGGCCGACATGGATTATGGTGAACTCCGCGTTTATCCAGGTAACTATGATGACTACATGATTGCCGTTACCGAAGTACGTGACCGTCTACTATCAGGCAACGCCAAGAAAAAAGTTCAGATTGCTGAACTGCAATCTTTTGTGAGTCGCTTTTCGGCCAATGCATCTAAAGCCAAACAAGCTACATCACGCGCCAAACAATTGGATAAAATCAAACTGGATGAAGTTAAACCCTCTAGTCGTGTTAATCCATTTTTACGTTTTGATCAAACTAAAAAGCTACATCGTTTAGCCTTAGAAGTCGAAGACTTAAGTAAAGGCTATGGTGAAAAACCTTTATTTCAAAACCTAAAGCTAATGATTGCTGTCGGTGAACGCGTAGCGGTTATTGGTCCTAACGGTATCGGAAAATCTACATTATTACGCACCCTAGTGGGTGATTTAGCACCGGATAGCGGCTTAGTAAAATGGTCTGAAAACTCAGAAATAGGTTACTTTGCTCAAGATCACACCGAAGACTTTGCTGAAAACTTAACCCTGATCGATTGGATGGGTCAATGGCGTAAAGAAAGCGACGATGACCAAGCCATACGTGGCACCTTAGGTCGTTTATTATTTACCGCCGATGATATTAACAAGTCGGTTAAAGTCATCTCTGGGGGTGAGCAAGGTCGTATGTTATTTGGTAAATTGATCTTACAAAAGAATAATATCATGGTCATGGATGAACCCACCAACCACTTAGACATGGAATCTATTGAATCGCTAAATACGGCCCTAGAAGACTACCCTGGCACCTTAATTTTTGTCAGTCACGATAGAGAATTTGTATCGTCACTTGCCACCCGCATTATTGAATTAACACCTAACGGCATTGTTGATTTTAGCGGTAATTATGAAGACTATTTAAATAGCCAAGCCTAGTAAGTTTGAGTAAGGGTGGGCATACTGCCTATCCTTACTCAATCCGCTTAAATTAATGAACACAAACCACTAATACCTTCTACCCTCCAAACTGTCATTTTATGCGTCGACGACGACGCGGCGAACTCCTGCATAGCTGCCGAAGCAAACCATAATCTAGATGACCTGTTGTTATAACAATCCTCCTGCTTCTTGAATTCATCACTTGAGTTACCCATTAAAGATCCACTTGCGTTCACGGCCTAGCTACTTAAAACATAGTTTGATGGATCGCTAATAAAAGCCCCCATATTGATAAGATTAAACCAACTATTTATTCTAAAAGACTATCGTTAACTCTTTAGCAGCATCTATGCCTAAACCATAAAACTGTTGCAACAACAAGCTGTTAAATATTATTAGCCACGAAACTAATGCGTTTAATAGGAAGTTGAGAACATATTGTAAAAAAACTGGACAGTTGCGTGGTTATAAAGACACTAATCTCAGCACATTAAGACCTAACAAACTGATTCAGTTAACTTCATCTAGTGTAAAAATTCCTGACAATGTATTGAAATTGTTATGAATACCGCTGTAGCTGGAAATATTCCAAGGAAACTTCTAAATATTGGATTGCATAAAACCGCAATCCATAAACCAAAACTTATCGCTCATTCAAGCTTACAAATTTAGTATTGATAATATTTTTTATAGTATTATAATTAAAACCGTTAAGTATCACTTTAGTAATGAAATTATCCTTATAATTCGTATTGATATCAGACTATGCCGCTATTTATTATCGACACTATCTGAATAAGCAATAATGACTAAGGACTCATAACATAAAAATTTTTAATAAAACGGCGCAAGAGTCATCGCATATGAACAAAATATATTTTGAAGCAACCAATGGTTGCTATATAGTTATTAAAGAATACGATAGCGTCATGTCATCAAAAATCATAGACCTGAAAGAATTCACAAAAGAAAGTTACGGCTCAAACGCATTAATTAATAATGACAATAAAACCTCTACTCCTAGCTATATTAATTCAAATAAGAGCTCTGTTATAAACGTATACCTATAACGGCGTTAAACAACCCGATAGTATTGACCCCACCTGCTTTGGCGTCCTACTCAGGCACTTCTTTATAGCCCAACGCTTTATATTTTCTGACACAATTATCCCGATAAGTTTCAGCGGCAACACCCGATATGGGACCAACACCTACCATCTTACAATCGACAATAACGCCTTTGTCATCAACCATTTTTGTTGAAAAAGCACATCCTGTGAGTGTTAATAGCAATGAGCAAGCTAATGTATAGATGCTTAATAAATTTTTTGTCTTGTTAGTCATAACTATCCTATATAGCAGGGCAGCTAGGCGCAGTATTTTCGTGCCGAACTATTGATTTACAACGATAAGCTGTATATTACTTCAAGACCTCAACCCCCTACAGTAATACTCAGCACATCACTCCATTGTCCGATTTGTTCGTCGTGTAAGCGATAGATGGCTTTATATTTCCATACAGCACTGGTAGTGGGTAAAGGCTGGTTATCACTGGTATTAGGCTCGGTGTTGATCGTCAGAAAAGTAAAACCAGCCCCATCACCTCGGTCTACCCAAATTTCTATGGCGGCAGCAGCCCCTTTAGTCCAGCCGATAATCGGATGTCCGGCTTTATTTTGAGCGGTTAAGATAGGTTTCCAAGTATTCGGATCTTCCACAGTGGTTGTGCCAATCAAGCCTAAGGCTAAACCTATCGCTGAGGTGTAGTTTTTATGGCTTTTAAGATGCGCCACTAAAGCTGATAGCCTAGGAATAATACCCGAATTCACTGTGGCTGGTGTCGGCTCAGTCAGCATAGGTGGCACAGCCCAGCCCATAGTGGCGGCGCCACCATCACGTAATATATTTTTATATTCTGTCCAGTGATGAGCATAAGCTTGCATATCACCTAAGCATTTCAAGGTATAGCGAAAGGCTTGCGCATCCGCCTGAAGGCTGCTCAAATCCTCATTAGTGACTTCCAATAAAGCGGCATAATGCGGTAAGGTGCTGGCAGCATGCTCTAAAAAGTCAGCTTTGCCGCTATCGGTATTAGGCATAAAAGTATTACTAGTCATGATGATTCCTTAGGGTTTAGTTTTGGTTGCTGAGTGCTACCCAAGCTTTACTGAGCGCTAGGTTAAGCTAGCCTAGCGTTTTGCCAATCGTTAGCTCCAAAATGCTGATCTTTTTAAGCGTTCCTCTGATCGTGAAGAGTGCTTTGCCACTCTTGCTGAGTACTCAGCAAGAGTGGCAAAGCTTCGACAGCCTTTGCGTAGCACTTAGCAAAGCCTACGGAAGTATTGGGCAATACTTGCTTAGCGCTGTTCAAGGTTTGAGTAGCTTCCGCAGTCATTGAAGAGCACTAAGCAAGATTGCAGTAGGACTACCGTAGATTAAAAAAAGACTTAACAAGCTTGCATAAACACTCAGCTAGATCAGAGTAATTATCAGCAAGATCAACATAATGCTCTACAAGATGTGGCTAGCGCTCAATGATGTTTGCAGAGCATTGCTCCAGTCTTGCGTAGCGCTCTATTATTAAAAAATAAGACCATAGTCACATTAAAATATGGTAACGCACAGGTTGATTCGCCAATAGCGGAATCTCGGCATAGAAAACCGAAATTCTTTATTAGTTGGCGGTTACTTTATAACCTTAAGACTTTAGAATATCAACTATTATTTTATTTACATTTGGCAAGCATGAGCATTCAAAGTCTTAGCCAGCATTATTCATATAAACATCATGATATACGCTAATAGTTTTGAATCGACATACGCTTTATGCCTGACATTATTGCGCTAACGCGGCAAAAGGTTGGATAATCACCCACCTTCTTTAAGTGGCTATCAAACTGGCATGGAATTTAATTTACTCAATACTGACGGTCACGCACGGCGTGGACGTCTTAATTTTGCTCGTGGCGTAGTAGAAACGCCGATCTTTATGCCGGTAGGCACTTATGGCGCAGTTAAATCATTAACGCCAGAAGATTTAATCGGTGTAGGGGCGCAAATCATACTCGGCAATACCTTTCATTTAATGTTAAGACCGACCACGGCGGTGATCAATGCGCATGGGGACTTGCATGATTTTATGCATTGGCAAAAACCGATCTTAACCGATTCTGGCGGCTTTCAGGTCTTTAGCCTAGGCGCACTCAGAAAGATTACCGAACAAGGCGTTACTTTCAAGTCCCCCTTAAATGGCAGTGCCATTTTTATGGGCCCCGAAGAATCTATGCAAGTGCAACGGGAGTTAGGCTCAGATATCGTGATGATATTCGACGAATGTACGCCCTATCCTGCCACGGTCGAGGAAGCGGATATTTCCATGCGCTTATCGTTGCGTTGGGCGCAGCGTAGTAAAGATGCGCATGGCGATAATCCCTCCGCCTTGTTTGGTATTGTTCAAGGCGGCATGTATGAACATCTGCGTAAAGAATCCATAGACGGCTTACTGGATATCGGTTTTGACGGCTATGCCATTGGTGGCTTATCAGTGGGCGAACCCAAAGAAGAAATGATGGCGACCTTAGATGTCATTCATAACAAAATGCCCGTCGATAAACCGCGTTATTTAATGGGTGTAGGCACACCTGAAGATTTAGTCGAAGCGGTAAGACGTGGCATTGATATGTTTGATTGCGTAATGCCGACACGTAATGCTCGTAATGGTCATTTGTTTACTACCTTTGGTGTGGTAAAAATTAGAAACAGCCAGTATGAATTTGATAGCCAGTCTTTAGATCCAGACTGTGCTTGTTACACCTGCCAGAATTATTCTAGAGCCTATTTGCGTCATTTAGATAAATGTAAAGAAATGTTAGGTTCACGCTTGAATACTATTCATAACCTTTATTATTACTTGAGTCTGATGCAGGGCTTACGTGATGCCATTGAAAAACAAGAGCTAGATGTTTTTGTTAGACAATTTTATCAACAACGAGGAAAAGCCATGCCGTCTATGGCATAATGAGCGAATTTTTTAATAACAATAACAATTGAGGATGACCATGAGTTTTTTTATCTCTGACGCTTTAGCAGCTGCGGCACCTGCCGCCCAATCACCTGGCATGGAAGGCATGTTATTTCCATTAGGAATCTTAGCTTTCTTTTACTTTTTATTTTTGCGTCCTCAGTCTAAACGCGCTAAAGAAAAGAAACAAATGATCTCTGCTATCAGCAAAGGTGTTGAAGTGGTTACCAATGGCGGCATTTTAGGTAAAGTAGCTGATTTAGATGAAAACTTTGTCAAACTTGAAGTATCTGACAATGTTTTTATTCAAGTACAACGTCAAAGCATTGAAAGCATGATGCCTAAAGGTACGTACAAAGCCATCACTAAAAAAGTAGTCATTAATAAAGCTTAATGAGATTAGCGTAGGCTGGGTAATCGACGTAAATGCTAAGCTTTTACGTCGAGACTAGGCGTGAGCTCACGCCATCCCCATCTTAGGATCTGCTGCAATTATTGGAATAACACATGCAAAACCACTTCCCTCTTTGGAAAAATATTTTAATCCTATTCGTTTTTGGCATTGGGATTATTTATTCATTACCCACTTTATACGGTGAAGACCCTTCTGTTCAGGTCTCCTCAACTCAAACCGAAGCTATTAATCAAGGCCTAGCCGGTAAAATAGAAGCGGATATTAAAAGCACAGGCATCAACCTTAAAGCCTTCGAATTTAACGACGGCCATGTTTTAGCCCGTTTTAATAATACTGATGATCAGCTTAAAGCCGCCGATTTTCTAAGAGATGGCCTAGGCAGCAATGTCACCGTTGCTTTGAATCTTGCTCCGACCACACCGCAATGGCTACGTGCGTTACACGCCAATGCGATGTACTTGGGCCTAGATTTACGCGGCGGGGTGCACTTTCTACTGGAAGTGGATATGGATGCTGCTGTTAAACAAGCTGAAGATCGTTATAACGATGACCTACGCTTAGCCTTACGTAGCGAAAAATTACGTTATCAGTCGGTAGCTAAAGATAATGGCTATCTTAAAATAACCCTCAATAGTGCTGACGATAAAGCTAGTCTGTTTACGCTACTGAGCAAAGACTTTCGTACCTTGGAAATTACTGAGCCCGAAGATAAAAATCAGGTTTGGCTAAAAATATCGGTAAAAGAAGAACGCGAACTTAAAAAAACCGCCGTCGCGCAAAACATGACCACCTTGCGTAACCGTGTTAATGAATTAGGCGTGGCTGAACCCGTTATTCAACAACAAGGTGAAAACCGCATCGTGGTGCAATTGCCCGGCGTGCAAGATACCACACGCGCCAAGGAAATTTTAGGTACCACAGCGACCTTAGAATATCGCTTAGTCGATGTAGAGCATGATGTACAACAAGCCGTAGCCGGACATGTACCGGTGGGTAGTCGTTTATATTATGAAAGAAAAGGCGCGCCTATCTTATTAGATAGACGCATCATCGTTACTGGCGACCAAATTGTAGATGCCTCGTCAGGTGTCGATCAAGACGGCAGACCTTCGGTGAACATTTCTTTAAATGGCGTGGGCGCTGCCAA
>QVQF01000228.1 GCA_003584895.1 Methylococcales bacterium | reverse complement strand
CTCGAACCCGCGACCACCGGCGTGACAGGCCGGTATTCTAACCAACTGAACTACCACTCCAAAGTCTGGTGGGTGCTGAGGGGTTCGAACCCCCGACCCTCGCCTTGTAAGGGCGATGCTCTCCCAGCTGAGCTAAGCACCCGACTAAAAAAGCATTATACATCATTATTATTAAATTACAAATCTATATAAATACTTTTTTCTTTAACGCTTGTCTAAATGGAAATAAAATAAATTCAATTCAGAAGGATTAGTTTACAGCATCCTTTAAAGATTTTCCAGCCTTAAAAGATGGAATTTTTGCAGCTTTAATTGTAATTTCGTCTCCAGTTTGTGGATTACGACCTTTACGCTCAGCTCTCTCTTTTACAGAGTATGTACCAAAGCCTACTAAAGCAACGGAATCCCCTTTGCTCAAAGCGCTTGTTACCGCACCCAGGAAACCATCTAAAGCACGTCCAGCATCTGCTTTTGTTAAATCTGCTGACTCGGCTATAGCATCAATCAATTCTGATTTGTTCATTATTCCCCCTGAGGAAGTTAATTTAGTGTATTGAGAGTATCTGTATGTTAATTCTTATGCACCATAAGTAGCGCCACAAGAATAGCTGTAAGTTATATCAACTGCCATCACCTAGTGTCAAGCTTTAAAAGCCTTGACCCCATGTTTTTTGCGGCATCAAGATGATTTTGATCACTTTTGGTCTATTTAATGAGCCATATTAGCCTGCGACAACATTTTAATGGCATCAGACTCCTTCATGCCTTGCTCGCCTTCAAGTTGTATATTGGTAGCAATCGGCATGCGCTGTAAAGCCAAAGCCAACACTTCATCTATCCAATGTACTGGCTTGATGTCTAATTTTTGCTTAATGTTATCAGGAATATCAATCAGGTCTTTTTCATTTTCAGCAGGAATTATAACTACGGTTATTCCGCCTCGATGCGCCGCCAACAATTTTTCTTTTAAACCGCCGATAGGAAGGACTTCACCACGCAAAGTAATTTCACCCGTCATTGCGACATTTGCACGAACAGGTATCTTTGTTAGTGCGGATATAATCGCTGTGCACATGCCAATACCTGCACTGGGACCATCTTTTGGCGTTGCACCCTCTGGCACATGTATATGTATGTCATTCTTCTGAAATAATTCATTATCGATTCCTAACACTTCAGACCGACTTCTTACAACCGTCATCGCTGCCTCAATCGATTCCTTCATAACATCACCCAACTTACCCGTTGCTGAATGCTTACCTTTACCAGGGATCACTGCAGTTTCAATAGTTAATAATTCGCCACCCACTTCTGTCCAAGCTAACCCTGTTACTTGACCAATTTGATCTTGCTCCTCAGCTAAACCATAGTTAAAACGTCTAACACCCAAATAATCATTTATATTTTCTGGCAAAATCAGAATCTTCGCCTTATCGCAGGTTAGCAAAAGATGCTTAACAACTTTGCGACAAATTTTAGAAATATCTCGCTCAAGATTACGTACGCCAGCTTCACGCGAATAATAACGAATCATATCTCTTACGGCCGCCTCTGAGATATCAATTTCATGACAATCAATTCCATTAGCCTCTAGCTGCTTAGGTATTAAATACTTGATTGCTATATTTATTTTCTCATCTTCCGTATAACCAGCAAGACGTATAACTTCCATTCTATCTAGCAATGCCGGAGGAATATTCATAGTATTGGCAGTAGCCACAAACATCACATCGGACAAATCGAAATCTACTTCTAAATAATGATCGGAAAAAGCATGATTCTGCTCAGGATCCAAAACCTCAAGCAAAGCAGAAGCAGGATCACCGCGAAAATCAGTCGCCATCTTATCAATTTCATCAAGCAAAAACATCGGATTACGAGATTTTACTTTAGCCAAATTCTGTAATATTTTCCCCGGCATAGAGCCTATATAAGTACGTCTATGTCCCCGAATTTCGGCTTCATCACGAACACCACCTAAAGCCATACGGACATAGGTACGATTAGTTGCTCTAGCAATAGACTCACCTAATGAAGTCTTACCAACACCAGGAGGACCTACCAAACATAGAATAGGGCCTTTAAGTTTTTTAACTCGCTGATGCACAGCAAGGTATTCAAGAATACGTTCTTTAACTTTTTCTAAGCCAAAATGCTCAGCTTCTAGCACTTGCTCTGCAATTTTAAGATCATGTCGAACCTTAGTTTTTTTCTTCCATGGCACATTAAGCATCCAATCTATATAGTTGCGCACCACAGTTGCTTCAGCAGACATAGCAGGCATTAACTTAAGTTTATTAAGCTCAGCCGTAGCCTTTGCCTTTGCCTCTTTAGACATACCTGCACTGGCAATTTTATTTGCTAACTCCTCAATTTCATTCGGCACATCATCCATGTCACCCAATTCTTTTTGTATCGCCTTCATTTGCTCGTTTAAATAGTATTCCCTCTGATTCTTCTCCATTTGCTGCTTTACACGGACTCGAATTTTTTTCTCCATTTCCAGTAAATCAACCTCTCCCTCCATCAACGCCATTAAATCTTCTAATCGTTTTGCAATATCTGCAGCCTCAAGAATGTTCTGTTTATCACTGACTTTTAGGCTCATATGTGCAGCCATAGTATCAGCAAGGCGACTAGGATCATCAATGCCTGAAAGAGCGTTTAATACTTCAGGAGGGATTTTATTATTCAATTTTACATATTGATCAAATGAATTAATAACAGTGCGCTGCAAAACATCTTGCTCTTGCACCGAAAGATTAAATACATCGTCAATCTTTTCCACTTCCGCCGAAAAAAAACTCTCAGTTTCCTGATACCGAATAATTTTACTACGCTCAGCGCCTTCAACTAAGACCTTTACTGTGCCATCTGGAAGCTTCAATAACTGTAAGATATTAGCTAAAGTACCTACTTGATAAAGATCAGTAAAGTCTGGCTCATCAATTTCAGCGTCTTTTTGCGCAATCAATAAGATTTGTTTGCTATCTTTCATTGCAGCATCCAGAGCATCAATTGAACGCTCTCTACCAACAAACAAAGGAATAACCATATGAGGATAAACCACAACATCTCTAAGGGGTAAAACTGGAATCAAATTATCCGTAAGGTGTAATTCTTTCATTATTTGCGCTTCCATAGACAGAACCTTTAGCATTTTTTAGATTAGAAGATTATGGGGGCGACAATCAAAATAGCAAGTAAATAAACATACAATTTATCTATTCTCTAACAATTTTTATGAACCAATGCCCTTATGACAAAAACCCTTATGCATATAGTCATTGAATATTCCTTTGGATATAATCCATGAGAAAGGGGTATCACAAAATAATTGAATTAATACCGATGGCTTTTCAGTCACCCAAAAAATATAAAGAGTCTCAATAAATTCATGTAAAAAGCTCACATCCAATTTTATTCGATAATAGAAAAAAGGACTTCTAGGACAATGCTAGCAATTTATCTGGAAGTAAAGCAGAATGAAAGGCGAATAAGCGCTAACGTAGGGATGATAAACAGATAGAAACCAGCTAAAAAGCAAGAAATTATAATGCAGACAGCATAGGAAAGAACGATACACATATCGTTATTTTGAAATAAAGCTTGTAGTCTTTTCGTAAACTAGGAATGACTAACGGGCCCTACGCCTATCTCGAACTAAAAAACCTCACTTCGCTTACTATCTGTTTCCAAGATTTTCAGCAAATTATTTTAGATCGAGATATCGTAAACTTAATAATTTATAAAGATAATTATTTTTCTAATAGCGGGATTTTATTTTCTTTACCATTCCAAATATCAGCGTCTGGAAGTGGCGATTTAACTTCAGTAAGTATCGGCCACTGTTTAGCTAATTCTGCATTTAATTGAATAAATATTTCTTGACCCTCTGGAAGCTCATCCTCAGCAAATATTGCATTTGCAGGGCATTCAGGCTCACATAAGGTACAGTCGATACACTCATCAGGATCAATAACTAAAAAATTAGGCCCTTCATGGAAGCAATCAACGGGGCATACATCAACGCAATCAGTAAATTTACATTTTATACAGTTTTCTGTGACTACAAAGGTCATTTATCTTACCTGGTGATTTAGGGAGTTTTAATTCAGGTTGCAATGATAGCAGAAAGGAATACCCCTTAATATAATGTTTTATAATTTTTTATTTAACGATAATCATTCATCAAAACAGCTGTTTCTAATTTCTTTACAAAAATAAAGCTGTTTATAAGCAATCTATTTTATTTAACCATTACAAACATCAAGCAAATCTCACGCAAAGTTTCCCAAGCATCCCCTGATTCCTGACCCTTTATCTGCCTATCCGCCTTAGCTCCCGCCACCAATATACTAGTTAAATCTTTATCGCTAAGTCTATTTAATGCATGGCTGACTATCTGTTTTCGCTTATCCCAGATTTGGTTATTTCTATAAGCCATATCTCTTGATTGACCACCAATAATCGCCCATTTAATTTTAATCAAACTACGCGCTTCACGTGTCAACGCCCACAACACTATGGGGGCGGCAATACCTTCCCCGCGCAAACCTAATAAAATTTTCACAATACGATCTTCTCGATCAGACAAAGCGCTATCGATGAGTTTAAAAACATCGTACCTTGAATTATCGGCTACTACATCTAATATTTGTTGCTGATTTAAGCTACCTGCACCATACAGCACATAGAGCTTTTCTATTTCTTGAGCGGCTGCCAGCAAATTACCTTCAACTCTTGACGCCAATAAACGTAAGCCATCACTTTCAGCTGATAAGCCTCGCTGCCGCAGTCGTTGCTGCAACCAATTAATTAAATCCTGACCTTCTAATGGCCAAACTTGAATGACAACACCCTGTTTATCTAAAGCTTCAAACCAACGCGACTTCAATGCGGAACTGGCCAGCTTTCCTGCAGTAATAAGCAATAGATTATCTTCTTGTAATCGACCGCAATAAGAGACCAAAGCCTTAGCACCCTCAATTCCAGGTGCGCCACTAGGCAATCTTAAATCGATAATTTTTTTATCTGAAAAGATAGACATAGAATCAGCTAAAAAAGCTAATTGATTCCATTCAAAATTTGCATCTACTGAAATAACCTCACGATTATCATAACCAGCCAACCTTGCTGCTTTTCTAATCGCATCAGCCATTTCACCTAACTGCAAAGGCTCATCACCTGCAACAACATAAATCGGTTTTAAACCTTTTTTCAACTCAGCAGTTAACTGCTCAGGCTTAATGCGCATAATTATTTAGGCTTTTTATCAATAACAGATTTAGCGCGATTGACTATAGTACGCACAGCTTGAAGATACATTTCGTTTTTAATGATTGTTTCTTCGCTCTCTTTCGCGATGATGGCTAACTGATCATTATAGTAATCACGTTTAATTTCCAAGGGCTGGCGAGGCATTAAAATAGTGTCTTTAGCATCAACAATTTCATATTCCATTCGATAACCCAATTCAAAATCATTGGCTACACCAGTTGAAGCTAGCGATAGCACTCTTCGCTGACTATTTTCATCAAAAATTCGAATAATAATACCGGCTGTTTCAGCAGAAGTTGCAATAGGAATTGATGATAGATCCATCGCTTTCTTAAACTGCGCTTGCAACGGAGCAGATCCGCCGTCCAAAAAGATATTTTTCATACCGACAGGCAGTTCAAAAGCCCCTCGCAAATGATAGCCACAGGCACTTAATATCAAAGCTACCAAGACAATGACTGATTTTTTAATTAGCACATAGACCCCTAAAATTATCGTGTTATAAGGTGAGCAATGCTCACCTTATAAACCGTCTTAAACAACAATATTAATCAGCTTTTTAGGCACAACAATTACTTTTCTAATCGGTTTGCCGTCAATAAAGCGAAGTGCTAGCTCATCATTCAGTGCCTGTGCTTGTATCTCTTCAGAACTAGCGGTCATCGAAACTGAAATTTTACTACGCAACTTACCATTGACCTGTATGACCAACTCAATAGTATCTTGCTCTAAAGCCGACTCATCAACTTGAGGCCAAGCCACACCTAGCACCGCTTGCTGATGACCTAAATCCAGCCATAATTGATGACAAATATGAGGAACGATAGGTGCCAACATCAATACAATCGATTCTAAAGCTTCTTGACGTATCGCTTTACCATTATCAGAATCATCTACAAACTTAGATAAGGTATTGACCAGTTCCATATTTGCAGCAATAGCAGTATTAAAGATAGTGCGCACACCGACATCATGACTGACTTTCTGAATGGTTTGATGCACGAATCGACGTACCGTTTGCTGCTCATCCGTCATCGACGCTTTATCTAAAGCAACAACAGAACCCCCAGCATCATTATGGGTAAAGGCTTGCTTCCAGAGTCTTTTCAGAAATCTGAACGCACCTTCCACACCACTATCTGACCATTCTAACGATTGTTCTGGCGGCGCAGCAAACATGATAAATAAGCGCACCGTATCTGCACCGTATTGATCAATCAAGCCTTGTGGATCAACCGTATTACCTTTAGATTTAGACATTTTCGTGCCATCTTTCAGCACCATGCCTTGCGTCAATAACTTTTTGAAAGGTTCATCGCAGACCAGAAGGCCTTCATCACGCATGAGCTTGGTAAAAAATCGTGCATATAATAAGTGTAAAATCGCATGTTCAATACCACCAATATAATGATCTACAGGCAACCAATATTTAGCGCTTTCATCCAACATACTGTCAGCTTTACTACTAGCAAAACGTGCAAAATACCAAGATGACTCCATGAAAGTATCAAAAGTATCGGTTTCACGACGCGCGGTTTTACCGCATGATGGACAAGCAACATGAGAAAAAGTCGGATGCGCCACCAAAGGCGATTGTGATCCATCCAGAACAACGTCTCTCGGTAGCTCTACGGGTAAATCTTGTTCTGGCACAGGCACAGTACCACAATCCTCACAATAGATAACAGGGATTGGTGCGCCCCAATAGCGTTGACGAGAAACGCCCCAGTCACGTAAACGAAAATTGGTTTTACGTAAACCTTTCTGAGCTTTTTCTAGCGTTTCAGAAATGGCCACAAAGGCAAGCTCTGACGTTAAACCATCAAAGTCAGCCGAGTTTTTCAACACACCTTTTACGGTATAAGCATGCTCCGAACAATCGTCATCTTCACCATTTTTAGCAAATATGACTTGTTTAATAGCTATGCCGTATTTGGTAGCAAATTCATAGTCACGTTGATCGTGAGCAGGAACAGCCATCACAGCGCCAGTTCCGTAACCCATTAACACAAAATTGGCGATCCACACAGGCACTAACTCACCCGTCAGTGGATGCTCCGCTTTAATACCCGAATCTATACCCCGTTTTTCCATGGTTTCCATGGCCGCTTCTGATGTTTCCATCATTTTACAGTCATTGATAAACTCACTAATCGCTGTGTTATTTATCGCAGCCTGAAATGCCAGTGGATGTTCAGCAGCAACGGCTAAATAAGTAACACCCATTAAGGTATCAGGACGCGTGGTATAAATCCGTAAAGGCTGCTCCATATCGGCGACTGGAAAATCCATCTCCACACCTTCAGAACGACCTATCCAGTTAGCTTGCATGGTCTTCACTTGCTCTGGCCAACCGTCTAAAGTTTCTAAAGACGCTAGCAACTCATCGGCATAAGCCGTGATTTTTAAAAACCACTGAGCAATCTCCTTGCGTTCAACTTGAGTATCACAACGCCAGCAACAACCATCAATAACCTGTTCATTCGCTAACACGGTCATATCATGCGGACACCAGTTAACTGGTGCAGTTTTTTTATAAACTAGACCTTTAGCTAGCAGTTTAAGAAAAAACCATTGCTCCCACTTATAATAACTAGGATCACAGGTCGCCAGCTCGCGACTCCAATCATAGCCAAAACCCAAGCGTTTAAGTTGGTCGCGCATATAGTCAATGTTTTCATACGTCCAATCAGCAGGATGAACGCCATGTTGCATTGCTGCATTTTCAGCAGGCAAACCAAACGCATCCCAACCCATAGGCTGTAAAACATTTTTGCCCAGCATGCGTTGATAACGACTGATAACATCTCCAATGGTGTAATTACGCACATGACCCATATGCAATTTACCACTAGGATAAGGGAACATGGATAAGCAATAATACTTTTCCTGCGTAGAAGATTCAGACACATTAAATACACCTGAGCTTTCCCAGATAGCTTGTACGTCTTGCTCAATAGCGAGCGGTTGATAATTTTCTTGCATCCTTCTCGTCTTTTACCAGTCAAAAGCGTTAGAATACCCCACAGTTGCTTAAATCTAAAGCGTCAATTTCAGGAGTTGGACCATGAATAACAATAAACTTATC
>QVQF01000173.1 GCA_003584895.1 Methylococcales bacterium | reverse complement strand
TATATGGGTTTATTTTGATGATCTTTATGTTAAGCGTTAACCCTGCTTTTGCTCAGCGTAGCACAAACCATGAACTTTCTCGTGCTGCGCTGCTTTATGAAAATCATTGCAATCTGTGTCATACCCAGCAGATACATTGGCGAGATAAGAAAATTGCCAGTAACTGGAAGGGCTTAATTGCTCAAGTGGAATTTTGGCAGCATGCTTCGGGTCTTGAGTGGACTAAGGCTGATATTAAGGAGGTTAGTCGTTATCTTAATGCCCGGTTTTATCATTACCCATAATCTGTATTTGTTATCTCTAAGAATCTATTCATAACTACTATCTACTCGATCATTACATCCTCTTGCTTTGGATTTTCGCAGTCCATGTTGAAATGATGTTTTATGTGTTTCCTAAATTAATCTCATCAGTGTCTGTTTTGTTAGCTAAGTCGTCATCTATGATGAACATGATTTCTCTGTTACTATGAGGAAATTTTTTTAATGTGTCATTATGAATAATAATCCCGTTGATACTGCTCCCTTAGCTGATGTTCTTAATCAGGACTTCCTTGTTGGTAATATTGCTGAGCCTTTTGTTATTGGCTTAGCGGTAGGATTTTTCGCTAAAAAAATGTTGAAAACAGCCTTGTTTGTGCTTGGTGCAGGTGTGGTGTTGCTGTTTATTAGCCAACATTTTGGCTTTAAAGGCTTAAACGACCTAAATTTACAAGAGGTGGGTGGTCATTTTATGGAGTCAGTAAAGCAGGCCTTAGCATTTTTAAAAGAACGATTATCTAATATTCAAGGTGGTAGTGGGGTCGGTGGTTTTATTGTCGGCTTTAAACTGGGATAACGCTGGATATACCTTGAATACTCTTTCTGTGACGAATTATTAACGTCACCTTAATTAATGTGCTTACATGAAGCCTATTTTTGCAAATGATGCCGCTATTGATCAGGCGGCCGATTTATTAAGACAAGGTCGTTTGGTTGCTTTTCCAACCGAGACTGTTTACGGCTTGGGTGCTGATGCTTCTAATCCTGACGCTGTTCGGCGTATATTTCTAGCCAAAGGCCGCCCCGTAGATCATCCACTTATTGTACATATTCCTTGTTTAGCCAGTCTTGACGCTTGGGCCTTATCAGTTCCAGAGGCAGCACAGCAACTGGCTGCACATTTTTGGCCAGGGCCTTTGGCATTGATTTTAAAGAAAAGACCGGAAGTTCCCTTAGAAGTAACTGGCGGGCAAGATACGGTAGGTTTACGTATACCTGATCATCCCGTTGCTTTACGTTTATTACAAGCTTTTGGTGGAGGGGTTGCAGCGCCGTCTGCTAATCGATTCTGTAGAATTAGTCCAACTCATGCTATTCATGTGCAAGAAGAACTCGGTGATGCTGTCGATATGATCTTGGACGGTGGCGCTTGTCAGGTGGGCGTTGAATCAACGATTGTTGATTTAAGTGGTTCTCAACCTAAGTTATTACGGCCTGGTCATATTACTCGCGATCAAATTGAAGCTATTTTACAAACTGAATTATTGCTAACACCGCAAGCTGAACAGGCTGATGCTATGCAGATTCGAGCGCCTGGCATGATGGCTGTACACTACGCACCCATCACACCAGCGCTGTTATGTTCTACAGCGAGTTTGTCAGCCATCATTGCTGATTTAATTAAACAAGGTAAAAGAATAGGATTGTTGACTAGCAATACTGATCATGGCAATGAAAGTAGTTTAGGGGTAATTATTCGTATGCCTGAGCAGGCAGAAGCTTATGCCAGAGTCTTATATAGCTCATTAAGAGAGCTGGATAGCCTACATTTAGATATCATCTTGGTAGAGCGGCCGCAGCAAACGGAAACGTGGCGAGCGATTAATGACCGATTGGCTAAAGCGACCAGTGTTTATCCTAACGTTTAAGGTAATTTATTTGTATTATTCGCTGATCAGCCTTAGAATTACCGCTCTATAGTCTATTATCCATGAGAAATATTATGAAAATTAAACAATTATTAATCACTACTAGTTTGCTTGCATTATTTACATTAGCTGGTTGTGAAGCACAAAAACCATTGGCTGAAGAAGTTGTTGCTCCTGTTGTTGCTGAAGCACCGGTTTCTGCGCCTGTTGTAGCGGCTGAGCCTGCTTTAGAAGTTGCTAAACCAGATTACCAACATTGTAAAAAACATCACGGCAAAAATGTTAAAGCCTGTGCTAAACATTGCGATCATAAAGCATTAGCAACGCATAGCTGCCCTAAACATCATCACGGCAAAAAAACTAAATCATGTGTTAAGCATTGTGCAAAAACGGCAGCACCAGCTACTAAATAGTAATTGAATATAACTCAGCGTTTTATTATTGATGTTAAGTTGCCAATAATTAATATGTAGAGAATTCAAAAAAGCCCTACATGAAAATGTAGGGCTTTTTTATGTCCAATAGAAAATTATGGTGATTCTTAATAATCTATCAATTGATTGATTGATGATGCTTAAATTTTTACATCTTCATGGGTACGCCAATTAATGATTGAAGTACGATCCATAGTGTTACACCAGCGATAACGCATAGTAAAATTTTTATATTTTTTGATGTTCTTCCATCATCTTTGTTTTCTGGATCCGACATGAGTAAATACCCCTCCTAATAATTAAATTAAAACATCACTCAGTGACTATATAATCACAGCGAGCTCTTAATGAGTTTATCGGAAAAAATGATCATTACCAATTTTTTTGAGAGTAACAAAATTACGTTTTTATCTTATGTTTCTTTAGAGGGATACTAACATTTGTTGGCTATATAAATACCCTAAGCCCAACACGCTAACAACCACTAAACCACCACCAATACAGCGTTTAAAAAGTAAATCATTACGTATAATGGCGTTATGCGCTTTCAATCCCAGTACATGTCCTATGGCTGCAATCGGTAAAAGTGCCAGTGCTGCTTTAAAGTGCAAATCAACCGATAAGACGATAAAGGTTGTCATTTTGATGCTGACTAGGATGAACCATAATACAAAAAGAGTGTCTCGCAATTGGTATCGACTGACATTTCTCATATAGACAGCAACCATTAAGGGTGCGCCAGTTAAAGAAATTCCCGCAATATAGCCCCCTAGAATAAGTAAACCTCTATCTGCCCAAACATGTCGACTTTCAATGCCTCGATTGAATAGCCAAGTGAGACCATAAAATAGGGTAACCGAATAAATAAAACTATTCAGCCATAAGGTTGGCAGATTTAATAAGCCAAACACACCGATGATGGCTGGTGGAATAATATAAATCGAAGAGCGCCGCAAATAGTGCCAATCCACATTATGCAAGCGGTTGACCAGTGTTAAACCTGAAAAGAACAATAAATGCACGCTGATAATAGGTAGCCATAACAGTGGGTTATTCTGCACGAATAACATGAAGGGCAATCCTAGTGCTGCACCGCCAAAGCCAAGTCCAGTGCGCACAAAGCCCGTCCAGATAAATATTAGAGCAATGGACAATAGTTGGTAAGGGGAGAAATCCAGTAACATGATTTAACAAGAGCCTGTTTTGATGTGTGATTTGGTGCTTAGTATGAGCAGCTGAGTTATTTTGGTAAGTCATAGCCATATTTTTCAATAATAGCTAAGGCTGGAGCAGATTTTAAATAGTCAAGTAAGGCTAGTGCGGCTGGATTGTTTGCACCCAATTTAAGAAGTATTGCGCCTTGTTTTATAGGCGAATAATCAGTATTAGGTATCATCCATGCAGAACCTTTGTTAATTTTTCCGTTATCTATGACTTGAGATAAGGCTATGAAACCTAATTCAGCATTGCCAGTACTAACAAATTGATAGGTTTGAGCAATATTTTCACCCATGACCATTATCGGCTGCAATTTAGTCTGTAAGCCTTGGCTTTTTAAGACTTCCATGGCGGCTGCACCATAAGGTGCCAGCTTAGGGTCGGCAATAGCAATGTGATTAAAGTTGCCAGTGCTAAGTATTTTGCCTTGAGCGTCAACATAGCCGAGGGTTGCTGACCATAAGACTAATTTACCTAGGGCATAAGTGAATTGACTGTTAGGTACAGCGTATCCTTCTTGTGTTAATTTCTGAGGTCCTGTTTCATCAGCGGATAACAATACTTCAAAGGGGCCACCGTTTTCAATTTGGGAGACGAATTTTCCAGACGAACCTAGCGATAACTTAGCGCTGTGTCCTGTGGCCTTTTCAAATTCGACGGCAATTTCGCTCATAGGTTTGCTAAAGTTAGCCGCAACAGCAACTAAGGTCGTGGCAGCATAAGAACTAAAGCTGATAACCAATAATAGAATAGTAGTGAAAATACGTAATGACATAGGTATAAACAAATGAACTTCCTATTAGAGTTTGTTTAGATTAGCTGTGTTTAATGGTGCTACTTTGACTAGCTAGCACCATTAAGTCTGTAAATTATTGATGTATTAATACGAGCTATGATTAAAACCTGACTTGGCTTTGTACATAGAAATAGTTGGTATCACCGCCGGAAGTTGTAGTTTGTGTCGTCGTTGCCGATGAAACGGCTGTAGTAGCAAACTGGCCTTTAAATAAATGAAACCAACCAGCTTCAAAATTCAAACTGCTATTGAAGTTGTAACGACTAGATGCACCTATTTGATCACCGACATAATCGCCACTAGTCCCTTTGCTATTACCGACTAAACCTGGCAATGTTCCTGATGTACATGAGGTGCCACCCCAGCAATCACCCGCAGAGGCTAGCCAAATTGCCCGTTGTTGCAAGGATACGGTAATATCTTTTCTAGGTGAGAAATTAAATCGAGCGCCAGGCGAGTTGATATTGCTACGTTGAAAGGCTGAATAAATCCCACTGGAACCAAAATCCACATCTGAAGCACCATACAAAGGATCGAAACGACCATCAGTGCCCGTTTTATTGGCAGAGTTTTTACTACCACTAGCCCAATCATATTCCACTAGAAAGCGAGGTGACATAGGTAGGTCAAAGCTATAGCCGGCTTCAAGATGGTTAGACCAAGCTTGATGATTCTGTTGTTGATTGTTAGTTTTAGTATCGTATTGTACGGTACCAAACTGCCCCATACCTTCAGCGACAAAGTCAAAGCGACCTTTAATAGGCTTGCTGTAAAAGCGTATGTTCGGTGTTAAATATTGTCGATTGCGCGTGGCGTTATTATTGCTATCGCTCTCATTTAAACTATACAGTGCTAAATCGGTATTAATATTCTTAATAACATCGTAACCTTCTAAAATACCACCAGAAAACCAAGTGTGCGTATCTTCTTGATCCCATTGTTGACCACCATTGACCAATAAATTAGCATTCTGTGAAATTAAGTTAGGGTCACCATAACCATTAGTTGGTGAGGAAGTATAATTTGGAAAACGTAGTACCGGCATAGTGCCAAAAGCATTCAATTGCCAGCGACCATAATCTAATACCCTAATACGTAGGCCAGTAAAGTTATTCACGGCATTACGAAAAAAAGGTCTAGCGACCAAACGTCTACTACCTAAATCCATCGTTTGTCGTCCCGCTTTAACTTCGGTACCTAAGCCACTCAATAAGGTGTTTTGATCGGCCCATGAAGCATATATCTGAGTAAAATCTAAAGTATCAACCATGGTGTTATTGGGCGGATTAGGCGTGTTATTGGAGCCTGAATCTGATGACAAGGCACGCGCATCCATAAACTCAGTCGCAAAGCGGAATTTACCAAACTTAGCTTGTACCCAAAGGTCCGTTTGTAAGGCGATTTGTTGATCGCCACCTGGTGCCGGTGATGATTTCTGATTCGCTTTAAAACTATCACTTAATGATTCATAGCGAGTACGATTTTCTAGCCCTACTGTTAACCAATCAGGCAAATGCGAGGTGTCGTGTAAGTTCCAAACTGGCTTTTCATAACTATTGCCGAGCAGAGCATCATCCATTGCATAATTGTAAGAGGCCATAGGTGCTTTACTGTAACTTTTTTCAGGCTCTGCAGCTTGAGCGCTAAAAAAGCCTTGAGCTAAAAGGAGTCCAATGGCAATTATTAAAGTATGTGTATGGTTAGGCATACCACTAGAATTATTTATTTTAACTGTCATATAAATCATCATTTTTCATTAATAGAGTGGCTCATTATAGATTGTTATCTACTAAAGTAACTAGCAACATACTAGACTAAACTCTCTGTTCAGCGCAGTACCAAATCTTAGTATGTTTAATCTGATACATTGAATACCTGCTGCTAGAGTTATGATAGTTCGTTATTGTCTTAGCGCAGACATTCAAAATTCAACGGAATTAATCAAACATGCTTTACGTTACAGAATCTTGTACTTTCGAAGACATGATAAAAAAATCACAATTCATCAGTGTGATGATTCCTTGTACTAGTGCTGACTTAGTTTTGCCGCTATTAAGAACGCTACATACCGAACACCCACAGGCAAACCATATTGCTTTCGCTTATCGTATCAAAACAAACACTGGCATTATTTATCGATTTCATGATGCAGGTGAGCCAACTGGTACGGCAGGAAAGCCAATTTTTCAATACCTTGAAGGTAGGGATATTATTAATGTATTAGTAGTAGTCATTCGTTATTTCGGTGGAGTAAAGCTGGGAGCTGGTGGGCTTACTCGAGCTTATGGTCAGATGGCGAAACAGGTGATTGAAGCATCGACATTGCAAATCTATATTGAAATGGCCACAGTACATTTCACATTAGATTATGATAAATTCCAGTCTTTTGAGTATGCTTTGAAAAAAGTAAATGGTCATATTATTGAGCAAGACTTTGCCGGACAAATTCATCTAACCGTTACATTACCTCTTGAAAAAAAATCCGATTTGGAAAGCACATTTTCTATTGCTTAGCTGGCAGCAAGCATACTCATGCTCCAGAGTTACTCCGCAGAGCGTCACTGCCTACCGTTAAGTACAAAGTAAAATACTTTAGCTATTTTAAAAAAGTCTTACAAGCCCTTGGGTTTTACACAATCCTGTTATAGTTTTATGTTATAAATTTAGTTTATTAAGGCAACACTAACAGTAAGAGCTTATGGATCCAGAACTCGACTATAATTTTGATCCTACTTATGGTTATTCATTAGCCCAATTATTAGCAATAAAAACACCGAAAGAACCCAAAGATTTTGATGATTTTTGGCAGTCACGTTATCAAAAAGCATTAAGCCTTGTGCCTAAACCGCACATTAAGTTGATTCATAACAATAAATTCGGTTGGCGTGTCTTTAGTCTGAGTTATACCTCGACAGATAACGTTATTATTCAAGCGTGGTTATTGATACCAAGGTCAGGGCTGATTAAACGAAGCTTTGTGATTGGGCATGGTTATGGCGGTCGTGATGAACCTGATTATCATTTGCCGTTTAAAGACGCCGCATTATTGTTCCCTTGTTTTCGTGGTTTAGCCCTCAGTACCCAGCCGCCTTTTTCTGCTGATCCTTGTTGGCATGTATTACATAATATTAATCAGAAGGAGACTTATATACTGGGTGGTTGCGTTGAAGATCTGTGGCTGTCTGTCAGTGTGCTATTGATCTTGTTTCCACAAACGGCCGGCCACTTGGCTTATCTGGGTATCAGTTTTGGTGGCGGTATAGGTGCGTTGGCTTTAGCGTGTGAGTCGCGGATTAGCAAAGCACATTTTAATGTTCCGAGCTTTGGTCATCAGCCCTTGCGCATAAGACTGCCTAGTAATGGCAGCGCCCACAGCGTACAGCAATTTTATTGTCAGCATAAAAAAATGACACTTAAGACGTTACGTTATTACGATGCCGCTATAGCTGCCAAACGCATTATCCAGCCTATACATTGTGCCTTGGCAAGCTTTGATCCTTGCGTAGCACCTCCAGGGCAATTTGCCATCTACAATGCCTTGTCTTGCGAAAAACACTTATTCCTGCTTGAGGCCGGCCATCACAGATGTCCTAATCAAGCGCTGCAAGAGACAGAATTACTGGCTGAGCTCGATAGTTTTTTTACTACATTTATCCCCTAACTGACTTATCTAATAACAGGATCTATGATGAATCGCGAATATCATCAGTGGTGGAGTGAGCGCTTACGACGGAATATGGAGTTGCTGGTTTTTGGCCATGCCGGCGCCAAGGTGTTGGTTTTTCCTTCACGTCTAGGACGGTTTTATGAGTACGAAAAGTTAGGCTTAGTACACGCTTTAAAGCACAAGTTAGAGCAAGGTCATTTGCAGCTTTATTGTGTCGATAGTATCGATGCTGAAAGTTTTTACTGCGCTTGGGCGCATCCTTCTGGACGTATTCGTCGTCATGTGGAATTTGAAGAATATATACTCAACGAAGTATTTCCCTTTATGGAAAACAAAAATCCACATGAATGTGTGATCTCTCATGGCTTAAGTTTGGGGGCTTTTCATGCCACCAATATCACCTTTCGTTATCCGCATTTGTTTAAAAAGTTAGTCGCCTTTTCGGGACGTTATGATCTAACGTTGAATGTGGAGCATTTTAATGATCTGTTTGAGGGTTATTATAATGAAGATATTTATTTTCATACGCCTACCCATTTTATGCCGAATATGGATTGTTCCTGGCGTTTAAGCCATTTAAGAGCGATGGATATTACCTTGGTGATTGGCAAAGAAGATCCTTTCTTGCAGAATAATGAACATTTAAGTGCCATCTTGTCGCAAAAAGATATTAAGCATCAAATGCCGGTTTGGGAGGGTAGGGCGCATAGCGGCTCTTATTGGCGACGTATGGCTGGGCTTTATCTGTAGGGACTGGGAACGCTGAGCCCCAGCTCGGCATAGGATTTGTAGGTGCGAA
>QVQF01000081.1 GCA_003584895.1 Methylococcales bacterium | reverse complement strand
CATCATTAAGCTGGCAAAGGATTTGTTGGGCTAAATCCCATAAAGACTTTGATAGGCTTTAATAGCTTTAAGCTTTTCATCGCCTGCATCGGCTGTTAAGTATTCAATGATATTGGCTAACGTGATAATAGCTATCACTGGCATAGCAAATTGCGCTTCAACTTCTTGTATCGCCGAACAGTCATTAAGTCCCTTTTCTTGTCTATCTAAAGCGATTAAAACCCCAGCAGGCGTAGCATGAGCCTGATTAATAATCTCCACCGACTCTCTAACTGAGGTGCCTGCGGTAATGACGTCATCAAGAATGATAACGTTGCCTATAAGCGGAGCCCCTACCAAACTGCCGCCTTCACCATGATCTTTCGCTTCTTTGCGATTGAAGGCAAAAGGGATGTCGTCACCGGTAATCTGAGCATAAGCAATAGACGTTGCACTCACCAACGGTATACCTTTATAGGCTGGCCCATACAAGATATCCACTTTTATATTGGCTTGTAGTAATGCTTGTGCATAAAAATGTCCCAACTTACCTAATTGAGCACCAGTATTAAATAAACCCGTATTAAAGAAATAAGGACTAGTACGACCTGACTTTAATTGAAACTCGCCAAATTTTAATACACCACAAGCGAGTGCGTAGGAAATGAAATCTTTTTGATAATCAAGCATGATGTAAAAACAGGTTAAAGGTTAAGGGCTCAAGACTAAAGGCTTGTTCCCCTCTTTGATAAAGAGGGGTTAGGGGAGATTTGTTAAATAACCCCATTTCGATGCCTTGCATCTCAAGGCATAAATTTTTCTAGTATATTATCCATAAAATTCCAACCTTGCTCAGAACAAAAATAACGGTCGTCTTGATTTATCAGCAATCCTTGTTGCAGACTTGCTGATAAAGCAGGTTCTAGCGTAGCGATACTAAGGCCGGTGTTTGTAAAATAGTTTTCTGCTGTAAAGCCCTGCCTTAAGCGCAACTGATTCATAATAAATTCCAACGGCAATTCCGCTACAGGAATTACTGTTGAACTACCTAGCTTATGAGTATCTTGTAAATAGTGTTCTGGGCTTTTTGGCTTAACAGTGCGAATTATAGCTTGCGGTAAGGTTTGCGTAATTTTACCGTGAGCACCTGCACCTATGCCTAAATAATCACCAAACTGCCAATAATTAACATTATGTTTACACTGCAAACCTGACTGACTATACGCTGAAACTTCGTATTGTTGATAGCCATGATCCGCTAATAATTGTTGCCCGCGCTTTTGGGTATCAAAAATAAGCTCATCATTAGGGAGTTGTGGTGGGAACTTATGAAAATAAGTATTGGGCTCTAGGGTTAACTGGTAAAAAGAAATATGCGTAGGCTTTAAACTAATCGCCGTTGCAACATCACTTTGACTATCTTCAGGATTAGCGCCAGGCAAACCGAACATTAAATCCAAATTAAAATTATCAAAACCCGATTGCTGAGCAATTTCAGCAGCTTTAAGCGCTTCGCCCCCCGAATGCACTCGACCTAAGCGTGTTAAAAGCGTGTCATTAAAGGTTTGTATACCTATCGACAAACGATTTATACCTAAGGCTCTAAATTCAGCAAACTTATGACTTTCAAAGGTTCCAGGATTAGCTTCTAATGTAATTTCAATATCGGGCTTTAGGGGCAGTTGTTGCTCTATACCACGCAACAAACGATTGATAGATTCGGGAGAAAACAAGCTGGGCGTACCACCACCGATAAAAATACTACTGATGGGGCGAGTAATAACATAGCGCTGCACATCTTCAGCTAAATCTTTTAACAAAGCATCGATATAAGCGGCTTCAGGTGTATCGCCTTTAACAGCATGTGAATTAAAATCACAATAAAGACATTTTTTAATACACCAAGGGATGTGTATATAAAGACTGAGTGGCGGCAAGGGGATCATTGTCGATGAATTCAAAGGGTGGTCTGGGCAAAAACGACGGACTAATCCGACATGAAGTGACTTATTATTGCGAACTGTTTTGTCTCATTTGAGTTCTGGCACGTATCAGCGATAACATGACCACAACTAACAACGCTGCCAATGAAAATTCCAGTAATATAAAAGCGCCAATTTTAAAATAGGCAAACATCGGATTAACGAAACGAACTAACCAACCACCTGCTTCATCGGCCAATGCTGAGATGTAAATTAAGCTGTTCAACCAAATTTTCAAACGTACCGAAAATTCAGTCATCAACATTAAATGCGTTAAGGTCATAATCAACATGCCCATAGCAAACAGGTGAAAGTGTGACACTTCCAGCATGCCCTGATAACTTCTAGGCGGAGTAAAGTTCTCTTCTGAACCTAGATAATAGGTCATCACTGAATTTGGCATTAAATCCATGTGATGAAAATACATCATGCCGTTACTGATCCACAATAAAAAGATATATCCCAGAAACATTAACACAACCGCATTGAGTAACGACTTACGCTGTTGTTCACCGGTAACAAAATAACGCATTAGTTTTGACCTTTGGTTTTTATCATCGCTTGATAGATAGCCATCACCTTGCGGATACTATTGATTGCCGCTCGTGTACTGAGCGTTGCCCCACTGATACCATCCACACCTTTATTAAAATCTAGGTCTACAAGCGGGCGTTTATATAATTTATCAAACCAAGCTTGAGGCGGCTGATATTCTGGCGGTTCATGAAAGGCAAGCGTATAGACCTTAGTTAGCTCACCATTCGGAGTTAATACGATCATTAAAGTCTCTGGCTTAGTTCTAACAGTGATTGTTTCAATCGCGGCATAACCTAAAATATTGCCTAGCTCTTTTCCTACATAAAACGTAAATAAACCTGACTCCAATTTAACTCTAGCATTTTGCTCAATATTGGCGACTTGAAGCTCATCAGGAAATAATGACAACAACTCAACTTGTACGCCTTTACCAAACGCTAATTCTATCGCCTCGTTTTTGCTGTAAAAAATTTCAGCAAAACTGGGAGTGATTCCGCTTAGCAGTAATAAAAAAAGCACAAGAAACGTCCCTTGCCTCGTTATTTTCATAGAGTATCTCGCTTACTGTTGTAATAAACTTCAAAGAAATAAAGCCATGCAGTTTAACACTACCCACAGATGACTTTATGTACTTTATAGCAAAGCAAAGAACATCACTGAATAGAAATATCTATATTCTTTGCTCTGAAAAGAGTGCTGGCCTAAAAAATAAACCCAAAACCCAGATTAAAGTCATCCGGCAATAGACCTTGTTTTGCAACATAATTGCGATAGTCGGCTTTGATGACTACATTAGGAATAGGTTTGTATTGTAAGCCCACCTGAAATATTTCCCAGTCCTTAGTAAGATCAACATTATAACCTGCGGGTGCTTTGGACATGGTGTTGAGTCGTTCATAACGGAAGAATGGTGCTAAATAGTGCGTGGTGTTTTCCCAGAACATGGGCAGCACATCGTAGCCGACCTCTGAATACCAGCCATAGTTTTGCGAACCTATAACTCCTTTAGGAACAGCAAGAGGATCAGCTTTGGCGGCTGCTTTAGCTGCATCGCTAAGAGCACCGGCATCATTAATAAATCCCCATGAACCTAAGCTGCGAAATTCTAGACTACGATATTTCCACTGCACATGTGTTTCATATAATTGAGTAAAGGCATTGACCGTTTGCCCAGCAAAACTCTGATTTTGTCCAGAATTACCCACATAAGCCGAACCACCGACAGTAACACCAGGCAACACAGCAGGGTCATAGTCCAAGCGCGCGACATAACCAAAGTTTTCAGCCTTAGCATTACTGCCACCACCACGACCTTCGCGAATACCATCTGAGGTAAATTTAGAGGCATCCAAACCATTAACCACATAAGCCGTATACGTCAGACTCGGCGTAATTGCACCAAATAAACCCGCACCCATTTCCCGCCAGGTACTCGGAATGATGCGCTGCTCAACTTCGGGACGATGATTACCAAAATAAAATAACGGCTCATGAGTTCTATTAACCAAACCCATCGGCATCAAAACTAAACCAGCTCGGGCATTGGCCTTAGCAGCCATAAAGAAATCCAGCGAGGCAAATTCAACAGATACTTCACCTTTATTTTCAGAGCCTTCACCGGTCGTGCCACGCTCGAATTCAAGTTCACTGTTAAATAAAATCTTATCCGTGAATTTGTAACCTGCATATAAAACCATGCGCTCCATATTAGCGCTGTCATTACTACTGCCCTTATCGCCCACTTTAGCGGAATAATTACCTTCGCCATAACCGCCAATAGATAGGCCTTTGCCTGCACCATAAACCTTGGAGGCCGCGGGGCCCATACCATAAGCACTTTTATATTGGGCTTCTTCAGGAATAACTAAGTTTGTTCGTAATTTTTCGACTTCCTGACTCAGAATGTCAGTTTTTCGCTCCAAATTCTTTACATTGCTAGTAGCAACATTGGTTTCGGAATTCGGTGCATTGTTGGCAGTCGCTTTATTTTCGGAATCTTGTATATTAGTAACAGTGACTTTCTTGGTGTCTGCACTCATACTGGCTTTCATTTCATCAATTTGCTTTTGCTGTGCCTGGATAATTTGCCACATATCTTCCATGGTTTTCGGTTTATCCAAAGCGCTAACAGGCAGACTTAAAACAATCAGCGCTACGCATAACACCTTCTTTATTAATAGCTTGCTATTGCTTTTCATTAATACACTCTCAATTTTAGCCTGATAAATATATAGATGCAAATGATTCCTATTCAAAAAATAGTACCCACTATCCCACCATTAATTCTAATTAATGTCTGTCTCTGATTTTCATCATTACCTAATGATACAAAAACCCCCAACTAACAGACCATAGTTAAACTAAACATTCACATTTGCTAAAGAACCCTGTATATATACCGAGGTCAGCTCCTAAAGGCACTTTAATTAGCTAAACAAGCCGAACAAGCTTTATGGAACAAGGCCTTGCCAAAATGGACAATTACAACACATCAAATTAAAAGTTGGAGAATCGTTATGTTTGAAATATTTTTCATGTTTACGATCATTTTCGTAGCTTATGTTATTTATCACATGTTCAACGAACTGAAAGAGGCCCCTACCCCCGTGCCCTCAGCGCTTAAAACCAAACATGACGCCCCCGCGGTGCTTACAACTAAATCTAAACCAGTTACCACACCTACTGTTGCTGTGGTAACTCCTACTGCTAGCCCTGCTCCTAAAGCCGCCGCCGCAACTAAAAAACCTGCAGCTATCAAACCTAGGGCCATTAAAAAAACGACCGTTACAGCCGTCGCAGCTAAAAGCACCGAAAATAAAAAAGGTTTACTAGATCCAAAAACAGGGGAAGTCACCACCTCTTATAATAATTATCGTTTTACCAAACGATGGATAAAAGATGCTTTAGTTAGCGAAGGTTTATTAACGAAGGTTTATAAAAATAACGAACTAGAACCCGCCATCGAAGCCACTATAAAAGCCGCCATCGTTAAACTTGAAGCTTTAGAAAAATATAAGCCTTAGTCATTAAATTAAGCTAAAAAGTCAGTCATTAGTGATTAATGACTGACTTGGCTCAAGTGAATATTCTTCCCAGCGACTTGATGCTCTTCTGGGCCAATGAATGACCTTCCCAGCGACTTGATGCTCTTCTGGGTCAATGAATGACCTTCCCAGCGGCTTGATATTCTTCTGCGCCAATGAAGGCTCTTCCCAGCGACTTGATGTTCTTCTGCGCCAATGAAGGCTCTTCCCAGCGACTTGATGTTCTTCTGCGCCAATGAACGCTCTTCCAAGCGACTTGATGCTCTTCTGGGCCAATGAATGCTCTTCCCAGCGACTTGATGTTCTTCTGCGCCAATGAACGCTCTTCCCATCGACTTGATGTTCTTCTGGGCCAACTAATGTTCTTCCCCGCGATTTGATGGAATTGGTGCCTTAAGAGTAAAACATAATAACTTGAACATTATCTGTGGGAGCTGCTCAAGACGCTCCCACACATAACTAAAACCTATAAGTGCTAGATCTTTACTGGCATTTACTTTCGCCGCAATTCAAGCAAGTCATACAACCATCCATCATCACCATGGCTTTGGTGCTGCACTTTTGGCAGAGTATAGCTTTTTCTGGGAAGGCCTGACCTTCAGATTCGCCATGTTGCGCTTCAAATTCACGGCGCTTTTCATCTAAGAAGTTTTTTTGATGATCGGTCATGACATCGGGCTTGATCATGCCTATATGTTTAAGATGTGATTCAATGGCATAACCAATTTCAGCAACTAATGAAGGCATAAATACCCCGCCTTTCTTAAAATAGCCGCCACGCGGATCAAATACGCCTTTCATTTCTTCGACCAAAAAGCAGGCATCCCCGCCTTTACGGAATACCGCTGAAATAACGCGTGTCAGTGCCAACACCCACTGAAAATGCTCCATATTTTTGGAGTTGATAAAAATTTCATAAGGCCGACGTTCTTCATGAGTCGTGCCAAGGTTCAGCACCATATCATTAATAGTGATATACAAAGCATGTTCAGACTGTGGGGTTTTAATCTTATAAGTAGAGCCTAGCAGTACTTCTGGGCGCTCTACTTTTTCGTGCATACTTTCTAACGACAATTCGGGTTTAACCGGCTCGGTAGTATCTTTAGTCACTACTTTGTAGCTGACGATTTTTTTTGCAATTTTATGTGTCATGTTCATATCTCTGTTTAGTATTAAGGCTGCAGATTAAATTAAAACTTTCCGTAATAACCTTCTTTCAAGGCATCAAACAGATTCGCTGCACTATGAATTTCGCCATCGTACTCTACATCGTCGTTACCTTTAAATTCTACGACATGACCATCTTCTAAAGTAAATTGATAAGTGGTATTTTCCAAATCAGATTCTTTAACGAGCACGCCTTGGAATACTTCTGGATTAAAGCGGAAGGTCGTGCAACCCTTTAAGCCTTTGTCATAGGCATACTCATAAATAGACTTAAAGTCTTCATAAGGAAAGTCGGTAGGCACATTCGCTGTTTTTGAAATAGAAGAGTCTATCCATTTTTGCGCAGCCGCTTGTATATCAACATGTTGTTTGGGACTAACATCATCAGCCGCAATAAAATAATCTGGTAGCTTTTGATCTGGATCTTCACTGTAAGGCATGGCCTTAGGATTAATCATTTCTCTATAGGCCAATAATTCAAACGAAAATACATCTATCTTTTCTTTTGATTTTTTACCGGCACGAATAACATTACGCGAATAATGATGAGCAAAACTTGGCTCTATGCCATTACTGGCGTTATTCGCCAATGACAAAGAAATTGTTCCTGTAGGAGCAATAGAACTGTGATGGGTAAAGCGCGCGCCGGTTTCAATTAATTCCGCAATTAACTCCGGCTCTTCCTGAGCAATTTGCTGCATATAACGACTGTATTTTGCATGCAATATTTTGCCTGAAATAGAGTCCCCCAATTTGTAGCCATCACTGATCATTTCTGGGCGCTTGTGCAACATTTCACCATTCACGGTAAACAATTGTTCCATGATAGGTGCAGGGCCTTTTTCTTTAGCCAACGATAATCCAGCTTTCCAACCTTCTATCGCTAAAACTTTAGTCACTTCATCAGTAAAACTTAAAGAAGCATCATCACCATATCTCATGCCCAGCATAGTCACGGTTGAGCCTAATCCTAAATAACCCATGCCATGACGACGTTTACTAATAATTTCTTCACGTTGTTTAGGTAAAGGTAAGCCATTAATTTCGACGACATTATCTAACATGCGTGTAAAGATTTTGATCGCTTTACGATACGTATCCCAATCAAAATAAGCATCACTGGTAAATGGTTTTTTTACAAAGCGAGTCAAGTTAATAGAACCCAACAAACAACTACCATAAGGTGGTAAAGGCTGCTCTCCACAAGGATTGGTTGCACGAATCTTTTCGCAAAACCAGTTGTTATTCATCTCGTTAACTTTGTCGATCAAAATAAAGCCAGGCTCAGCATAATCATAAGTGGAGCTCATAATGATGTCCCACAATCGTCGTGCTGGTAAGGTTTTAGATACTTTACAAGCAATCAAGCCATCGCTATTAAGCACATAACCTTCTGTAACAGGAAGATCGCGCCAAATAATTTTTTGGCCATCATTTAAATCTAACTGATCTAACTTAACTTCCTTTTCAGTGACAGGAAAAGATAAAGACCACGGTAGATCCTGTTTAACGGCTTGCATAAATTCAGCCGTAATTAACAATGACAAGTTAAATTGGCGTAAACGACCGTCTTCACGTTTAGCTCTAATAAAATCAATAACGTCAGGATGCCCAATATCAAAAGTGGCCATTTGTGCGCCACGTCGACCACCCGCAGACGAAACCGTAAAACACATCTTGTCATAAATATCCATAAATGACAGCGGTCCTGAGGTATAAGCGCCCGCACCTGAAACATAGGCGTCTTTAGGTCTTAAGGTAGAAAATTCATAACCGATACCACAACCGGCCTTTAAGGTAAGTCCTGCCTCATGCACCTTACCGAGAATATCATCCATCGAATCTGCGATAGTGCCTGATACCGTACAGTTAATCGTTGATGTTGCCGGCTTATGATCTAATGCACCGGCATTCGATACGATTCGTCCAGCTGGAATAACACCTTGACGTAAAGCCCAGAGAAATTCTTTATAGTATTGCTCCTGTTTTGCACGACCTTTTTCTACACCTGACAAGGCCAAAGCAACCCGCTGATAAGTTTCATCAATAGACCCGTCTACCGCTACCCCATCTTTACTCTTTAAGCGATATTTTGTATCCCAAATATCCATAGAGGCATCTTGGAAAGGAATTTCCGTAACAGTATTAGCGATAACATGTAGTTTTGC
>QVQF01000197.1 GCA_003584895.1 Methylococcales bacterium | reverse complement strand
CGTATTCCGTGGGGCAAGCTGGTGTTTGATCGTCCACCCAGAAGTCATCGGGTTGCTGGGTATCTGGGTAAACGGAATCGGGCCACTGATGAGGGTAGTTATCCACGGCAGTTGCATCGGTTATTAATTGACGGAAAGATCTTCCGTCATACCCGTCGTGGCAAAGGTGGTTCAGTGTTGATCGATGCCAGTGGTTCGATGCAACTCGATAACGAAGCCATCCAGAAGATCCTCAATGCTGCCCCTGGTTGCGTTGTAGCGGTCTACAGTGGCAACACGCATGACGGAATCCTGCGAATCCTGGCCCAAGATGGTCGGCAGGTGGATAAGCAGTACATTGGTGCGCCAGCGGGTGGTGCCAATGTCGTTGATGGTCCTGCATTGCAATGGCTGTCCAAGCAAGCCAAGCCAAGGATCTGGGTGTCGGATGGTCAGGTCACAGGTGTGAATGATCGGATGTCAGCGATCAACTCACTGGAGTGCGTTGGCATTACCAGACGGCACCAGATTGCCCAGGAGAAAAACATGGATGCAGCTGTGAAGTTACTGGCTCGGATGGGCAGGCCGAGGGGTTGATGTAAAAACAAAAGGGATTCGCGTCCCTTTTGTTTAAGTATTGGCTTGAGTAGGTACTGTCGGCGGGGGTAAAATAACACACATTGAAGTTCAACAGCCAGCGAGGGTCGTTGGCAAAAAGTCATATGGGAAATGTCGGGTAATAGGTCGGTTACATACTGTTTCAATGGGCGTTTGCCATTTCCCGAGGAGAATTAAGGGAGGTCGTGGCTACGTCATGACAACTGTGGCAAAAGATTCGCAGGAGATAAATTAAGGCAATGACTGTTGCTGTATGCTTCAAATGTGGTTCCATGAAATTTGGAGCATTCAACCCCTGCGAGAAATGTGGTGTTGTCCCACACGGCGAAGATGAGCTGGCTGTGTCTCTTGCAATAAGTGATCACTACTGTGATCAGAAAAACCTTGAGCAAATTGGGGCTAATATTGCCACAGGCAAAACGATGTCCATTAACTTATCATCAAACACAGGATCAAGGCACCTATTGACTGCCGACCAGTTTACGCAAGCTGGCAAGGAGCTGATGAAGGCGGGGAAATTCGCCGATGCTGTTCATCCCTTGCGATCTGCTGCAGATTTGAATAAAGGGAAAGAAGAAATCTGGCAGGATTTAGTTGTTGCGGCATCAGCTGCCGGCCAACACGTCGAGGCAATAGATTTCTCGAAACAAGGGCTCCAGAATCACCCGCGTTCTGATTGGCTTTGGCGAAAACTTGGAGCAGAGCTAATGGCTGTCGATCGGTTAGATGAAGCGGAAAAGGCATTTCTTAACGCAGAAAACCTCAAGCCCGATGCCCCATGGTTATGGCGTTGCCGCGCACAATTATACGAGAAGAAACAAGAAACCGATAAACAAATTAATGCCCTTGAAATTTTAGATGAGTTCGGTGAGGCGTCTGGAGAAGATTTGAATTCGCTTGGTATTGCCCACCATAACCAAGGTAATTTTGCCAAAGCACTTCACTATTACGGCCGATCCGCACAAATACTTAACGACCCAGCTCCGCGTCGCAATATGGGGTTGGTTTACAGCCATCCGGAAGTATCACAAGATGTCGATGCAGCAGATGCATATCGTCGCCTCTTGGAGGTGCATCCAGATTATGAATTGGCGAAAAGAAGTCTCGCTGCAATAAAAAAGAAGCTAATTTCTCTAGCGGAAAGTGCGGTGCCACTCAGCGAAGGATTACTGGCGCCCAACGATTGTTTTCAATTTTACGTAAATCCTTTCGAAGCGTTAAATGCATCTGTAACGCTTTTTCCCGATCCGACAATGTTTGCCGATCTTACTGCGGATGAACTTTATTTAGAAATTGACGAAAAGTTGATACAACGTGCACGCACTTTACTCCTGAGCGAAATTAAACTGGAGGAAGGTGTCGTAAATTGGATGGACAATGCCAAACTTGACGCTGCGCGTGTGCAAGAGGTCTGCGCTGAATTGGATAGCGAAGAGATGAAGCGCTACCACTGGTACGTCTATCGTAACGACCGATTACTTCGCTTTCTAACGCGTGGAGATATTCGACATTTTGTGTATGAAGATAGTTGCTTTCCCACCGAAGCGCTCGAACTTATGGACGAGGATTCAGGATTTCTAGAATTTCTCAGCCATATATTTGCCAGACAATTCAACCTCGTCCTTACACGGGCGATTGACCGTCAATTATATCCGGTAATCGAAGCACTGCTAGACGGACGGCGGTGGGTGCTTCCTCGGCATGAGGACGAGTGCTTTGCTGGTGCATACAAACGTACTGACAATCTTGTACAGCTGATTGAAACTAAGGCCCATGAGGCAGAAACGGAAAAACCGAATTTGTCAGCTTTAAAGGCACTGCTTACGGAGCAAGGCGTCATAAAACTTTTTAATTTGCTACCAGCGGCATTTCGCAGCCAGCAGACAAGAGTGGTAGCTGCTTTGCGGTCGATAGCACTAGTTTGCCACAACGAGCACGGCGACACCGACCTTGCGCAAGCTGTACTGATTGTCTCACAGCAGTTCAGATTTAAGAGCGTCGAATTAACACAACGCCTGAAGGAAGATTTAGAAACTGTTCAGAAGCTAATTGCTGATCAGCGTAAGGATGAGTGCAAGGTACAATTTGGTAAAGAGAGGAAATTTGAAATCACGAAAGACGGTGTCCTGGATGGACAGAAGTTCTTTTTAGCGACTTCAGTAGAGGCGGTCCGGTGGGGTATTCTTGTTTCGAACAATGGCAACGGCATAAGTTACGACTATTTGTTATCGATACGAAATGATCAGAACATTAGCATAACGGCTTCATGGAAGAGCAACGAGGCGGGCGAGGCAGAATCTACCAGATATTTCGATTCGATGGTTCGAGCGGCTTTCGCATATCTGGCAAGCCATGTCATCGAAAAGATAAATACTCGCATTTGCTCCGGCGATGTAGTGGAAATCGGTTTGTTCAAACTCGATCAGACTGGAGTAACGATTGTAACAAAAGGAATACTTTTCAAGCGGAAAGATATTGTTCCGTGGTCCGATTTCATAACAAAGCTATCACATGGCGACATTCTTGCTTCACGAGAATCCGATGGCACTACATTTGCACCTATGCCAATTCGGGATACCGAGAATGCAGTGCTACTCCCACTAATCCGGTTAAGGTTTCAACCGGCCGCCCCGTCCAAAGAAACCAAGCAGCCTACAGAAAAGCCTAAGCCGCATCCAACAACCACTCCGGATTCCGCAGATGAAAAGTGCGAGAAATGCGGTCAACCGATGTTAAAACGATATAGCCGGTTCGGACCATTTCTCGGTTGCTCCGGGTATCCGACATGCAAAAATATTAAAAAGTTAGCCCCAGAAAACAACCTGAATAAGCAATGGTAATAGATAATGAAACTCACACACGATATTCCGAAAAGTCTTTTGAACGTCTTAAATCAACTGTACGAGCTTGAACAAAAAATTAAAAGACATGGGGATTCGGCCAACTTGGAGCGAAATATAACTAGAATGAAAAGTGCATTTGAGGAATTATCTTCTGAATCCGGGTTGTTTTATGAAGATCCAATGGGTCAACCATTTAAGGAAACACGAACAGATGTCGATGCAACGATTTCAGGCACCAGTACGGAAAATCTGTTTGTAGTTGAGGTAATTAAGCCAATAATTCGTGTGGGTAACCGAAAGTATAACCAAGTCGTGCAAAAAGGCATAGTGGTTGTGGAATCAAAATAGGAGAAACACCAAATGGCTAATATGATTAATTATGGTATCGACTTGGGAACGACGAATTCCCTCATTGCTAAGTTCAATAAAGGCGTTGTGGAGGTGTTAAGAAATCCGAACGGATTTAAGGACACATTACCATCAGTTGTGGCTTTTCGAAACGACCGAATTCTATTGGGAGATCAAGCCAGAACTTATGCCGAAAGAGATCCTCTCAGTGTTGGAAGTCGTTTTAAGCGCAAGATGGGAACGACAGAATCGCTGCCGATCAAATCGCTTGGACAGTTAAAAACACCAACAGAACTATCCGCGCTTGTGCTTCAAGAATTGAAAACATTTGTGCAAACCGGTGAAGTGTTGGAGTCGGTGGTTATCACGATACCAGCTTGCTTTGACATGCCGCAAAGGATAGCTACTGAAGAAGCCGCACACAAGGCCGGTTTTAAGCAGGTAGTGTTATTAAATGAGCCGATTGCTGCTAGCCTTGCCTATGCAAACAAAGAGAAGAACATTGACCTAAATAACAGTCAATGGATCGTATATGATCTTGGTGGTGGTACATTCGATGTAGCCCTCGTTAGAATTGTCGAAGGCGAATTAAAGGTTGTTGACCATGAGGGTGATAATTTTCTAGGCGGAAGTGATTTCGATGCGTTGATTGTCGAGAAGCTTATTACGCCTCAACTGGAAAAACGCGGTAAGTTTACTGATCTACTAGCCGAGATGAAAAGCGCCAATGGTAAGTATAACCGATTATGGCACACACTATTGCACTTAGCAGAAGATGCCAAGATTGAGTTGTCAAATCGATCCTCAGCTGAGATTGATCTTGGGCTTAGAAATGTTGAAGACGAAAATGGAAAAGCGATCACAGATGCAATCCAAATTACACGTTCTGAGTTTGAGGGATTAATTAAGGACTCTGTCGACCGCACTGCCGAAATGTTGAGAACAATTCTTACACGCAACTCGTTGCGACCTCAGGATCTGAAGTTTGTACTTATGGTCGGGGGACAGACCTATACGCCGTTTGTTCGCGAGCGGATTAAGGAGTTGTTGGGAATTCCAGTTAATTTTGGGAGCATTGATCCCACCAACGCAATTGCAGTCGGAGCAGCTTATTTTGCGGCAACGAAAGAGGTTGGCGCTTCTGAGAAGACGGTAGCAAAGTCAAACACTGCAACAGCTCTTAAGATTCGTGTAGCATGCAAAGCTGCCTCACAAGAAAAAGACGAGCTCTTTGCGGCCAAAGTCGAAGGCGACACGGCAGGTATGTTTTATCGTATCAAGCGTGAGGATGGCGGATTTGACACCGGACTCAAAAAACTGGAGGCTCGCATTTCTGAGGACCTTCCTCTACAGGCAGATTCATATAACATATTCTCGTTCAGTGTTTTTGATGCGAAAAATAATCTGGTTCCAACGGGTGTTGACTCAATACAAATCGCACAAGGTAAATACGGCGTTGCCGGACAGATGCTCCCACACGATATCTGCCTTGTCACAGATGACTTGAGTACTGGCGACACAAAGCTCCGCACACTTTATGCACGCAATACGTTGACGGGGCTAAAGAAAACAAGCGTGGAGGCAAGCCGAACTATTCTTAAAGGGTCGGACGATGTAATTCGGATTATGGTTGTGGAAGGGGCGGCAAATGCACACGCCTCTGCAAACACGCCAATTGGAATACTGGAAATTACTGGAAAGCAACTTACGCGTGATGTGCATAAGGGAACTTCAATCGATCTAACATTTGATATGTCTGAATCACAGATTCTCAAAGTAGGAGCCCACCTGGATGCGACCGGCCAAGACTTTGCAGATGTGTTTACCCCGAACTATCGCAATGTTTCGATTAAGACGCTGCAAGCAGAGATTCAAGCGCTAGACAAACGTATCGAATCCGAAATTGACGATGCCGAAGCGAACAAGAATGCGGAAGTAGTCGGTGAGCTAATTGCCTTGCGAAGTGTCGTTGAAGAGCTGCAGGGACAATCCATGCTACTAGTTATCGATGACACAACAGACGCTCGTTACCAACTCGATGGTCAGAAGCGCAAGGTTGCACAACAGGTACACGCGCTTACTGCTGGTAAGCACATGGACCGCTTAAAAAGTGAGTATCAGGAACTTAAGCGTGAAGTGATTCAGGTTGTGAGTGAACACGGCAACGACAAGGAGAGGCATCAGCTCAATGAGGTCTTTGCGCTTGAGCATACGTTTACTACATCAAGCAACCCTCAGAAGATTACAGAGTATATTTCACGATTGCGTAGAATATCTTTCCAAGTATTGCGTCGAACTCCTGAATTTCTCACCGGGTGGTTTGAGCACCTGCAGACAAAACGATCAACGTTTAACGATCCGGTTCAGGCCAAGAGCTTGATTGAAGCAGGCAAACGGCACATCGCCGAGCAAGATTATGACCATCTGGCAGAAGTCAATATGCGCCTCAACGATTTACTACCACACTCGGAACAAACAGACCCGAAGACGCTCCCATTTATTACAGGTATCAACTAAATAGCTGACAGATTACTGTTGTAGCTGGATAACTGTGATAGGACAATAATTAGTCGATGGATCCAATAGAAATAGAAGTCGTTGAGGAATTCGTCACGTGCCCTAATTGCGGCACCAACAACAGAATTCGCTCGCACGCTGCAACAGTACGGCCAATATGTGGAAAGTGCCGAGCGCCGCTTACGGGGCGATCTAGCACATCTTCCCGTTCTTTTTATTCATATGTACGTGCTCACAGGGAGGCACTATGCGCATATGCAGCTGCTTTGGTCCTTATTGGCCTTTACGTTGCAATCGGTATGCATCATCCTGCTCCTCCTGTATTGGCAACTCAGTCGATACCTCTTCCAACGAGAAAGCCTGAAACAAAGCCAGAATCCATTCCTACCTCAACGCCACCACAGCGAAGTATTCCAAGTGCAGGTCAGTACGATGACATTGCATATATCCGAAAACATCAAGCAGAAATCACCGCACAAACGCCAACGCCACCAAAACCTCCAGCCCTTTCTGAACCAGAGTTACCATTGCCGTATCAAGGAGTTTACGATTTATTTGAAGGATATGATGCGCCGCGAGCACGATGCCCATTACACCTTAAGACCCGTACGGATGGCAGCTACTACTTCGTGAAATTAGAAGGCTGGTATTCGCGTCAACCTGTTGCTAGATATTTTGTACACGCCGGTGAAACCTTTAACACACATGTTCCTCCAGGCTCTTACCGTCTGAAGTATGCCAACGGTCAACATTGGTATGGCGCCCAGCATTTGTTCGGGCCTAATACTGTTTACAGTATGGCTGACGCACGACTGGATTTCACCGAAGACACAGACGGCTACACCGGCCTTACTATTGAGCTCATTCTTCAGATCAACGGCAACTTGAGCACCAAACAGCTAAGGAAGGAAGAGTTCTAGGTATATCCTTTGAATATGACTGATATTAATAACATCGTAAGCGTCTCGCCGAGCACCTCTTGTCAGAGCCTATGACGCAGGAGTCGTAGATGTCAGAGTCAATATGCTCTGACGTTTATGACGCGGGTTGCAATTGCAACGGCCGTTGCTGTTTACCCAGGAAGGCCGAACCATGGTGTTCATTAGATTGTTTCCTCGCGGTCGGGAGTGAGCTCCCGGCCAAGTTCTTCAAAATAGTCGTTCTTCTCGGCCACAAATGCAAATCGTTGTTGCGCCCAGTCGCTGAGGCGTGGCAGATTTTCGTGGACCTCCGGATATGAAAACTAGTATTTTCACCAATCCGCGCAACATCACATTTTTGGATACCGCCAACAAAGACCTCGCAAGTGATGGGTTTACAATTTTGGATCCATGGAAGCATGCATACCAAATTGCAGTCGACGCCACATATGCCGGCAGCATTGCCAATCCACTCGGAGGTACTCCTGCTACCATCGCGAGCAGCGTAATCGTTTGGTCGTGGGGGCCAGGTGGTGTTGTAGGCACTAGTGATGACGTCACAAGTTGGTAACAGCACAATGAGACGCTTCAGCAATCACACCGGGTTCACGTTAGTTGAATTATTGGCCGTCATCATCATTATCGGCCTCTTGATTGCGGTCAGCGTGCCGTCGCTGTCGCGGATCACGCAGGCGAATGCGCTCAGCAATGGCACCCGGCAGTTCTCCGATCAAGTGGCAATGGCCCGCACCTACGTTGGTTTGTGTCATTTTAATGACGCAGGGGAAGGTGCGAATGGTTAACAGCCATTTCTTTTTTCTTGGTGCAGCGTTCCTGCTAATTGAGACAATTAGTGTGACGCGGTTTTCCATGTTATTCGGATCTACATGGCTGGTAAATTCCATCGTTTTCGGTGCAATCTTAGTTGTCATCTTGCTCGCCAATCTTTGGATGAATCGTATCCCCTCACTAAATATCCACTTGCTCTATGGATTGCTGGCTGTCGCTGTCATAACGAACTATTTCTTCCCCATACACGTATTACTCAGCACAGGTCTGGCTACGCGGCTGCTCTCCTCAATGATTCTGATGGCCTTGCCTATCTTTTTCGCTGCATTCATCTTCGCGCATTCCTACAAACAAACAGCCAACACCGACCTCGCCTTCGCCTCAAACCTGCTTGGTGCGGTCTTCGGTGGGTTGTTGGAGTACAGTTCGTTGATTATGGGGTTTCGTCGGCTTTTCCTCGTTGCCTTAGCCCTTTATTTGCTGTCCTATCTCGCGCTCCTCCCGAAGCCGCGAAGATTTACTGTTAGTTGACCTGCAAGTTGTCTTACACTTTTGGCGCAAATCTCCCTCTGACAACACCCAAATCAACCGCAAACCCGGTAACCTATTCAATCTAGCCGGGTTAGAGTGGGTTTTTACTAGTTATCACCTAAAATGATCTAACTTATTGTCGCCGGCCGGGTTACCGGTAATTTCATCGATGGTTTGTAGCGGGCTTCTGTGTGTGGTTCATTTTGGACTAGTGCGTTAGGGAATTGGTATGCAAAGGGTCGGATGAGTGAGCCAGGTACATTTTCCAACACGTTGGAGAATCTAGGTTGACTGTGGCGCATGCACTAGCAGTTCTCCACCATGTTGCTTGTCGGGCCTGTTAACTTGTGTCAGATTGCTGCTCGTAATGGTATTTCA
>QVQF01000142.1 GCA_003584895.1 Methylococcales bacterium | reverse complement strand
TATTCTTTATGTTGAATAAGAAAAATAATAGGGGGCGTACTGAGCTGGTCGGGGTTTACAACCCCGACCGAAACGTTTAGATGCCTCAATAACTTTCGAAACCTTAAGCGTTAAGAACGGGGTTGCAAACCCCGTCCCGCTCTAGAATTACTATATATTATAGTTGGACTAATGAAATTTCATCGTGCAAAGGTCTCTATATATTTATAAAGTCCTCTCTCGATCGTAAATAAAGCAATACACAGGAAAGCAAATGAAATTAAGGCGTTATATTTTACTGTTCGTTATTGGCTTATCTGGTTGCCAATCAAATCTATCTAATGTAGCTCCAATTAATGTGATGCCATTGAAGGCAGGTGAGTTGCCTATTGAATTTTTTGCACAAATGCCATTATTTGAAAAAATGAAGTTGTCGCCAGATGGCAAAACTCTTGCCTATATTCAGAACGAAAATGGCAAAGCAGTATTGATAACTAGGGATTTAGATGGGCTTATATCTCATAAGCTACTTGTAACAGATTATAAGGAGTCTTTTGTAACGGATTACAGTTGGGTTAATAACGAGAGACTTTTAATTAGAATAAAAGAATACCTTCAGTTTGGCGACATTAAAACATATGGTGCTAGATTATTCGCTGTAAATAAAGATGGTAGTGAAAGAAATGACAATCTAGTTAAATTTTCTAAGAACGATAATTTTTCTCAAAATCAGGATAACTTCACCTTAATCAATAACGATCCTAATCATGTGTTTCTTGAGCTTGACATAAATCATCGAGGTATCCCTGATGTGTACAAGCTAGATATTTATAGTGGGGCCAAAGAAAAAATAGCAAACAATCAAGGTTGGATTAGAGCTTGGGTTTATGACACCGAAGGTAAAGTAAGGATTGGTATTGGTTTTAAAGGTGCAACATATACTGTTGCTCATAGGTTTAACTCAGACGATGACTGGAAGATACTTTCTGAAAAGGAATCATTTAAAGTTCTTGGATTTGATGAAAATCCAGATATTCTATATATAACAGATCTTTTTAATGGAAAGTCAGCTGTCTATAAGCTTAACTTAAGAACAAATAATAAAGAATTGCTGTTGGCTAATAAAGACTACGACATACCGGGCAACCTTGTTCGCTCATCAGACAGAAAGCACGTTATCGGCATAAAAACCGCAGATAAGATAGAATATTTTGATAAAGAGGCAAAAGAGCTCCAAAATAAAATAAATAAAGTTCTACCTGATACTCTAAATATTATCGTTTCAAATACCAGCAAAAAACATCTGGTATATTCTTCAAGTGCCCACGTGGCTCCAAGATTTTATCTTTATGATGAAAGTAACAATATTCTTCACGATGTGGCTGAGGCGTATCCTGACCTTAAAAAAGAGTTCCTGACAAAAACGAACACTGTAAAGATAAGAGTTCGTGACGGAATAGAAATGGAAGCTTATCTGACACAACCTTCTAATAATGTGGGAAAGCCTGCGCCAGTGATTATTTTTCCTCATGGTGGCCCATGGCACAACGTATTCAATATATGGACGCAATTTTTTGCTAATAGAGGCTGGACTGTACTGCAAGTCAATTTTAGAGGGTCCTACGGATTTGGTGAGGAATTTAAGAGCCAAGGGTTTAAGCAATGGGGATTAAAGATGCAGGACGATATTATTGATGCTACAAAATGGGCTATCAATAATAATATAGCCGATAAACAAAAGATTTGTATTGTTGGAGCTAGTTACAGCGGTTATGCAGCATTAATGGGGCTTATTAAATCACCTGAATTGTATCAATGCGCAATAAGTTTTGCTCCAGTTACAGATTTGACCTTATTAGTTGACACATTAAGTGATAGTCGACTCGTTGATTCTGATGCTAGATCGAAAATGGCAGATACAAGAATTGGTGACTCTTGGTCTGATAGTGATCGGCTTAAAGCAACATCTCCCGTTAATTTAACAAAAAATATAACGAAGCCTTTGTTAATTGCACATGGTATAGAAGATAGAAATGTCTTAATAGAACATTCCAGAAAATTTGTATCTGAGCTCAAGGATAATGGCTTCAAAAATTATGAATACTTGGAATTTGAGCATAGCGATCATTATTTGCTAGTTGAGCAAGACAGGATTCAATTTTTTAGAGCAATGGATTCATTTCTTAAGAAATATCATTAATACGCCGGCCGGCTTAATGTTGGCTTTTTTTATGCCTGATGATTCTGGCAGGGATTGCGGATAGATTTAACTCTGCTATTACTTTCTAGCAAGTAGCCTCGATAAAGTAAAACGAAATCGAGGAATTAGATTCGATTATCTTTGATCCCACTCTGTTACATTCCTGAGCCGGTCGGGGTTTACAACCCCGACCGAAACGTTTGGATGCCTCAATAACTTTCGAAACCTTAAACTTTAGGGATATTATCTTTGCATACTGGGCGAGCACTTTTCGCAGTCGACATGGCTTTACAGTATCGACTATACTTCGCGGATATCATTTATTTCCCCAAAAAAGCTATCGCTTGCGATAGTGGCAGCTAAAAACCTAGCCATCTTGAAACAATATTTATAGGAGAAAACCATGCTTAATAGCCAAGAACTTTTCCAACAAGCCAATCAGCAAGTAGCCTCGATGAAGTAAAACGGAATCGAGGGATTAATTCGATTATTTTTGATCCCACTCTATTACATCCACCTTAAATGGGACGTGACTATAAGCCGCATCCTGCATGGTGATTATCAACATGACGATACTGTGCCGAGCTGGGGCTCAGCGTTCCCAAGAAGCAATCTGCTTCGCCTTAATAAGACTGACGATTTACTTAGATCACATTAAAAATTAAAGCCCTGCTGCTTAGCTGTTATAATTCCGAAATTTTTAGCGTAATAAAAGAAGGTTAGCTTTAATGAATTTGGCATATACGTTCTCTGGCTTTGCCGTAGGTTTATTGGTGGGTGTTACCGGTGTCGGTGGCGGCTCATTAATGACACCTTTGCTAGTGTTTTTGTTCGGCTTTAAGCCAGCGGTGGCAGTTGGTACAGACTTACTATTTGCAGCGATTACTAAAACCGGTGGCGTTTGGGTACATCATGGCAAACATGGTTCAGTCGATTGGAAAATTGTCGGCTGGTTAGCCTTGGGTAGTTTGCCTTTTGCTGTTGCGACCTTATTTGTATTGAAATACTTGATGTCGGTAGGGCAAGAAATTACTGGAACGATTACCTTTACACTCGGTATAGCTTTGGTTTTAACGGCTTGTTCGTTATTAGTGCGCAGTGTCCTTATTAGTAGAGCGGCAAAAGAACCAGTCATTGATGATGAACATAGTACGCCTCAGAATGCGGCGCGTTTCAAGCATTTACAAATACCCGCAACCATATTAATCGGTGCCATGCTGGGTGTATTAGTCACCTTGTCTTCAGTGGGTGCAGGTGCCTTAGGTACCGTTGCCTTGTTGTTTCTTTATCCTAAAATGACGACGCTGAAAATTGTCGGTACCGATCTAGCACATGCTATACCGTTAACGGCTGTGGCAGGTATTGGCCATCTGAGTTTAGGTAATGTAGATTTAGTTTTATTAGGCAGTTTATTGATGGGTTCTTTACCTGGCATCTGGATAGGTAGTCATTTAAGTGCAAAGATTCCAGAAAAATTCTTGCGTCCTATTTTAGCTTCTATTTTAATGCTCATAGGTCTTAAGTTTATTCTGCAATAAAAATACTTAGCGCTGACAAGTGTTACAAAATACCGTGGTGCGATTAGCCATTCTAATTTCTATTAAGGGTTGTTTACAGTCAATACAAGGCAAGTTGGCGCGGCCATAAACGCGGAGTTGTTGTTGGAAATAGCCCGGTTTTCCAGCTTCATTGACAAAGTCTCTTAGCGTAGTGCCACCTTGTAAAATAGCCTGTCGTAAAATAATTCGAATACAGTCCGCTAGCTTTTCATAGTGCGCTAAAGAAATGCTGCCGGCTGGGCGTGAAGGTAATATGCCTGCCATAAATAAAGCTTCGTTGGCATAGATGTTACCTATGCCAACGACAACATGACTGTCCATAATGAAGGATTTGACTGGGGTTTTTCGGTTGTTGGCGCGTTGGTAAAGTAGTTCACCGTTAAAATCGTCCAATAAGGGCTCTGGGCCTAAGTCTTTAAGTAGCGAGTGCTGCTCTATCGGCGCATCGGTCCATAATACGGCGCCAAAGCGACGAGTATCGTTAAAACGTAATACTGTGTCGTTATCGAAAACAAAATCGATATGGTCGTGTTTGCCAGGTAGTTGTCCTGCTGACATAATTCTTAAGCTACCAGACATGCCTAAATGTATCAGCATCGTGCCGGCATCTGTGCTAAACAATAGATATTTAGCTCTCCTAGATATCGAGCGTATTTCTAAGCCGCATAAGACCTTATTAAGTGTTTCAGGTACTGGCCAGCGTAATTGAGGTTGACGGATAATAACCTGTTTGATAGTTTGGCCAACAATATGGGGCGTGATACCACGACAGGTCGTTTCAACTTCGGGTAGTTCGGGCATATAGATATTGTCTCGATCATTAATATAGCAGGTTGTAGCGTGAAGTTTATCATGACTGTGACTATGAATTTCATCTTGATTATTTAAACTGTAATGGCTAATACACCGATTTTTTCTCCCAAGATTCCTACTTCAAAAGAGGCCGCTGTTCTGTGGACAGGTTTAGCGGGATGCAGCGATTCTTTGGTTTTGGCCAATGCCATTAAAAATGAAGATCGATTGTTTGTTATTGTTACCCCCGATAATCAAACCGCTTTGCGATTGGAGCATGAGTTAGCTTTCTTCTTAAAGGGCGAGCATGCCATTTTACATTTTCCTGATTGGGAAACACTGCCTTACGATGTGTTCTCGCCTTTGCCGGAAATTATTTCAGAACGATTAAAAACACTGGCCTTATTGCCTCAGATAAAGCGAGGAGCTTTGGTGGTTTCAGTAACCACCTTAATGCACAGACTGGCGCCTAGAGAGCATGTTTTAGCCAATAGTTTTGCCATTAATGTTGGAGATGATTTTAACTTAGAGCTCAATCGAATCAAGTTAGAAAGTGTGGGTTATCAGTGCGTGTCGCAAGTTTATCAACATGCTGAATTCGCCGTTAGAGGCGCCATTGTTGACTTGTTCCCCATGGGCAGCAAAGTCCCTTTTCGTATTGAATTATTTGATGAAGAAATAGAATCCATACGCACTTTTGATCCAGAAACCCAGCGCTCTTTAGAAAAGATTGAGTCTATACAATTATTCCCCGCGCGCGAATTTCCGCTGACGGATGAATCTATCAAGCTTTTTCGCCAAGCCTTTCGTAGCTATTTCCCCGAAGTCTCACCTAAAAACACTTTGTATGTTGATGTCAGTAAAGGCATTACACCTAGCGGCATAGAATATTATTTGCCGTTATTTGTAGAACAAACAGCGACCTTATTTGATTATTTACCTTCTACCGCTATTGTTGTGTCGTCAACGAGCTTTAATGCGACGGCGGTCGCTTTTTATGCGGAAGCCGAAGAACGTTATTTACAGCGTAAATATGATGTCAACAGACCGTTGCTAAAGCCCGAGCATTTATTCTTGTCGGCTGAAGACTTAGCATTAAGTATGCGTTCATTTGCTCAAATTAGCCTAGATAATCCAGAAGCTATAACAGCATTGGGCGATGTTAAAGTCAGCGTAACAGCAAGTAGCCAAACCGTTAACTTTGCCTGCCACGTGCCGTCAGAATTGATTATCGATGGCAAACTCCCTGAACCGGCTCAAGCTTTACAGCAGTTTATAGCTAGTTTTGAGGGCAAAATCTTGTTTGTCGCCGAATCGCCAGGTCGTAGAGAGGCGCTGATTGATAAGCTTAGGTCTTATAAGGTTAGCGTAAAACAAGTCGAAAGTTGGCCGGCCTTTTTAAAGTCTGAAGTGTCTCCTTGTGTCATGGTTGCGCCTATGGCCTTGGGTTTATGGCTGAGTAATCCTGCGATCGCTATTATTACCGAAAGCCAGTTGTCTGGAGAAAAAGTTCAGCAACGACGTAGACGCAGACAATCTGCCGCGCGTGAGCTAGAAAATATCATTAATAATCTTAACGAGTTGACCATAGGTTCGCCTGTGGTCCACCAAGAGCATGGTGTGGGTCGTTATTTAGGTTTACAAACCTTACAAATTGGCGGTATCGCCTCAGAGTTTTTGTCTTTGGAATATGCGAATCACGACAAACTTTATGTGCCTGTGGCTGCCTTGCATTTGATAGGGCGCTATACGGGTATGGATCCTGATAGCGCGCCTTTACATAAGTTGGGTGGCGATCAGTGGGGTAAACTTAAAACTAAAGCGATTGCTAGGATTCGTGATGTCGCAGCTGAGTTATTAGAAATTCATGCTAAAAGAGCGGTAAAACAAGGTCATGCTTTTGATATTGACACCGTTGATTATCAAGTATTTGCTGATGCCTTTCCTTTTGAAGAAACTCCAGATCAGTATTCAGCGATTGAAGCAATCTTGGAGGATATGGCTAGGCCTCAACCTATGGACAGGGTCATTTGTGGTGATGTGGGCTTTGGTAAAACCGAAGTCTCTATGCGTGCCGCGTTTATTGCCGTACAAAGTGGCAAGCAAGTAGCGGTATTAGTGCCAACCACCTTGCTAGCGCAACAGCACTATCAAAACTTTCGCGATCGTTTTGCCGATTGGCCAGTGCGCGTAGAAGTAATGTCGCGTTTTGTTACACCTAAGCAGTTAAAAGAAATCGCTGCGGACTTGGCCGATGGCAAAGTCGATATTGTCATTGGTACGCACACCTTATTATCTAAAGAGCTTAAGTTTAAATCTTTGGGTTTAGTGGTCATTGATGAAGAGCATCGTTTTGGCGTACGTCAAAAAGAGCACTTTAAGAAAATGCGTGCCGAGTTAGATATGCTCACCCTAACAGCAACGCCGATACCTCGAACTTTGAATATGGCCATGTCAGGTTTAAGAGATATTTCCATTATTGCTAGCCCACCGCCTAACCGTCATGCCATTAAAACCTTTATCACCGAATGGATAGATGCCCAAGTTAGAGAAGCTTGCTTGCGTGAGATTAAACGGGGTGGTCAGGTATTCTTTCTGCATAACGATGTTAAAAGCATGGAAAAAATGGCCTTGCAACTAGAGGCCTTAATACCCGAAGCTCGTATTGAAATAGCCCATGGACAAATGCCAGAGCGTGAACTAGAACGCATTATGTTGGATTTTTATCATCAACGTTTTAATTTATTATTGTGCTCTACCATTATTGAAAGCGGCATCGATATACCTAGCGCCAATACTATTATTATTGATAGAGCTGATAAATTAGGCCTAGCTCAGTTACATCAATTGCGCGGTAGAGTGGGTCGCTCGCATCATCGAGCTTATGCCTATTTTATTGTGCCACCTAAAGCCGCTATGAGTAAAGATGCCCTGAAGCGCTTGCAGGCGGTAGAAAGCTCCGGTGATTTAGGCGCAGGTTTTATGCTGTCTTCTAATGATATGGAAATTCGGGGTGCCGGTGAATTGCTTGGCGATGATCAAAGCGGTCAGATTCAGGAAATTGGCTTTACCTTGTATAGCGAATTGTTAGAGCGCGCCGTGACTGCCTTAAAGTCAGGCAAGCAGCCCGAACTCGACACGCCTATGGATAGAGGCGCAGAAGTTGATTTGCAAACTGCAGCCTTAATTCCAGAAGATTATCTGCCCGATATTCATGCGCGTTTAGTGTTATACAAGCGTATTTCCAATACTCAAACCACGGCAGACTTGCGTGAGTTACAGGTAGAAATGATAGACCGCTTTGGTTTATTACCAGACGCCGTTAAAACTTTATTTAGCGTGACCGAGCTAAAGCAGCAAGCAGAAAAGCTAGGCATCCGAAAAATAGAAGCTAATGTCGGTGGTGGCCGCATTATCTTTAGCGCAGAGCCACATATTGATACGGGTCGATTAATTAACCTGATACAAACGCAAGCCCAACGCTATAAGTTTGATGGCGTTGATAAGCTCAGGTTTATTCAGCCTTTTGAAAACACCGAGCAGAAGCTGGAGTTTATTCATGGTTTGATGGACATGCTCAGCTTGGGAGCAGAAAGTAAAACCTAATAGGCGATCTAGTAATAGTAGGAGTTAAAAAGCTTTGGCTTTGTTGTTGCTCCCACGCTCATTGCTTATCTTTATAAGCACCCTTCAATTAGCGACTTATATCCGCAGGGAATAAATGTCTAGTGCTATGGATGGTGTCTGATTTACATCCATATAACCTAGATCCCTGCAGGAAGATTTGTGCTGATATTTGCTTGCCATGATGTACACGCAGATTCTTAATCAAATAGCCTGCTTAGGCTTAATCACAAATACGACTAACCGGAAAATGGCAGCTGAAACAACTGCCTTTGCCCAGCTCACTCTTAATCTTTAACTGAGCATCGTGACGCATTAAGACATGCTTAACGATTGCTAAACCTAAACCCGTACCGTTTACTTTTTTAACCCGTTTGACTTCACTGCGATAAAAACGCTCAGTAACGCGTGAAATATCGGTTTTAGCAATGCCTTCACCTTTATCGGTAATGGCTAGCACAACGCTATTAGCATCTTGATACCAGTGTAGTTTTACGATGGTGTCATCGGGTGAATATTTAAGCGCATTGCCGAGTAAATTTGTGAAGGCACTGCGTAACTCTTGTTCTTCGCCCATAATATGAGCCGAGGATTCTAAGGTTAATTCGATACGCCTAGTGTCACTTTCTAAGTCATCACCTTCTTTACAGATCTGACTTAATAATGCCGGTATATCTACGCAGTGTAATTTTTTCTGTTGAGTTTCTAAGCGTGTCAGTAATAACAAATCATCGACTAGATGTTGCATGCGTTCAGTCTGACCTTGCATTTGCAAAAATGAATTGGTGAGTAGCGGTGACTGACCATCATCTAAATCTTGCAGGGTTTCTAAATAACCTTTTAATACGGTTAAGGGGGTTCGCAGTTCATGTGAGACATTAGCCACAAAATCTTTACGTGTGCGCTCCAATTTTTTTAATTGGGTGATGTCTTGTGCCAGTAATAGGCGTAAGCCTGCGCCATAGG
>QVQF01000109.1 GCA_003584895.1 Methylococcales bacterium | reverse complement strand
CCGACTTGAGCTAAGGCAAATTGTTGGCAAGCCGCGTTATCATTACTGAATCTATCAAATGACATGCCGGCTCCCGGCAATACCATAACGCCCGGGCCTGAGGGCATATTGGCACAACCGCTTAATGCCATTAGCACTGTACTAGAAACCACAAGGGTAAAACGTGACATGGAGGTACTCCTATATTTAATAGATTAATGAGTTGGTATGGGATCAGCTTGCTGCCAAGCATTAGAACATTCCCTTGGGAAAGGGGTAATATTCTTTGGGATAGGTCAATAATACCAGTAATTAACATACAGGAATAATTAACTACGGATGATTAAGTAAAAAGCGAAGCAACGATTACACAGGCTATGCTTGAGCTAAATAACTTGAGTTAATGTGAGAATTTTGACGTTGCCCCATACAGCGCATAGTCGCCAACTAAGCTGACTAATAAGAAGACTTATGACACTCTTGCATGCCATACAGTATGGTTAAAAAGATAATTGAAGTGCCGGAACGGCTTTAAAAACGGTGACTATAATGTATGATGCGTATCACTAAACTAACAACAAAAAGCCTTCCAAGGCTGTTAGCCAAGGAAGACTTATGATGCCTGTGGTCTTAATCCCATGAAAGTTGACCGTCTCTAGCGCGCTTACGGTTAACTTTAAGATTACTTACGATGGTGGTTGCTGCAAACAGCGTTGATGAAATAATAAATTCGCCTGATATAAAGCCTACCAAGCCGATAATAACTAATATTGCTATAGCAATATCTTTGCTGATGTCATTCATAAATAAATCCTTAATAAGTTTAGATAAATAGTTTCTCTTTACTGCGAGTAAACTATATCGAAGTCTCTTATTGTTGACAATAGCGTTGTAGATTTATAGATTGTTTCCTAATTTTATACAATAAATTAATTGGCTTTTAAACAAAATAAGATAAAATCACTCAGTTTTTTACGTCTCTATTTATACTGTAATAACTCAAGAAAAGATTGCCTCTTTAAATCTAGATACTTTAAGCCTTCTAATCACAAGCCCCAGCCTCTAAGCTCAACACCATTAAGCACACATCGCATTATTCTAAAATGCAAAATCAGTATAAACTGTGAGTTCATTTTGAACAGATCACCATATTCTATTCACCTTGCTTACATAACCGACTGTAATAACTGGAGTTGCTCACATGATAAAGCTTACTTTTCCTAGCATTACCTTACTATTTTTTGTCTGCTGCTTGAGTGTGCCTACTTTTGCTGCAGATGATGCTAGCTTACATCAAGTGTTTCAAGCCGCAGAAGCTGGCAATTTTAAAGAAGCACAGTCTATGATGGACAATGTGCTCAAAAATCATCCCACTAGCGCTAAGGCGCACTTTGTTGAAGCCGAACTTCTGGCTAAACAGGGCTTGAATAGTCATGCCAGTGCCGAACTTAGCAAAGCAGAACAACTAGAACCTGCATTAACTTTTGCTAAACCAGAAGCACTACAAAGCCTTAGAAACCGTATTGCTGGCAGCGTACCTAACAACGCACAAGCTGCTATTGTTCATCAATCAGCCCCAAACATCGCTATGCCTAGTAACTGGTTAATGCCCGTTCTTTTATTTGTAGGTCTAGGTGTTTTGATTTTATTTATCATGGCATTGTTTCGTCGTAATACACAATCGCTACCCGCTAATAGCCATTCGGCTTACACACCTAACCCAAATAATGGTCCTGTCGGCAACCCTGGCATGGGCTCAGCCATGGGTCAATCGGCTGCTGGCGGCGGCATGGGCTCTGGTTTAATGGGAAACTTAGCCACTGGAGCTGCATTAGGTGCTGGCGTAGTCGCAGGTGAAGCGTTAATGCATCACTTTATTGATGGTGATCATAATAACCCAGCCACCCAAAACCAACAGCCCGACCATTCACCTTGGGGCTCGCAAGATAACACCAACAGCAATGCCAGCAGCGATAATAACTATGATATGGGCGGCAATGATTTTGGTGTTCAAGATTCATCCTCTTGGGATGATGATAGCAGTGGCGGTGGCGACGATGATAGTTGGGGCTAGTAAGCCATCTATTGAATACGCTAAAATCCTGACCCACTCGCGAGACGGGGTTTATAACCACGTCTCAAACGTTTGATATTGCAATTATCTTTGAAATGTCACCGAAAAAACAACCTACTTTTGCTTATATAGCGCCGCTTGGGTGCATCTAAACGTTTCGATCGGGGTTGCAAACCCCGACCGGCATTTAGATGATAGCTGGTAATCACTAAAAGCTATCGGCAACCTTAAAAACCCGTAGCCTTCTTTATAGTAAAAGGCTTATCTGTCACTATCGCTGCAGATAGGCCCGCACCACAGTCCAAAGACAGACTATGCCAATCTGAAACCCTGCCGCAGCCTTCAGGTACACTTAGAAACGTAGATGGGTGCAGAGGATTAACGACACAGGTATTAAGCCCTAAAGCGATACCACGCCCTGTAGCTTTTACAAAAGCTTCTTTCTGTGTCCAAAAATGATAAAAAGCCTGCCTTTGATCTAACTCAGGCAATTGAGTCCAATAAGCTCGCTCTTCTTTCGCAAAGCATTTATCCACCAAACCCTCAAAATTAACACGCGCTTTACACACTTCAATATCAACACCTAACTGAGCCTGAGTTGCTATGGCAAATAGGACATGCTCTCCCGTATGCGACAAATTAAAGCAGAGCTCTGGATAATGTTCTAAATACGGCTTACCCTGCTCTGTCCTGCTTATTTGCAATTGATCTGGCGACTCATTCAGCCATTGCCCTAGCAAGATTCTTAATCGACCATGTATTTCTACATAACGATGCTGTAGCAACGGTTGTTTAATACGTGATGCCTTGGCGTACTCTAACTGATCGAGCACAGTCCAATAACGTTGATCGTGATGAGTCTCAGCGCAGACCATAGCTTGAAAAACAGTGACTTCAATAATGTCCGACAATTGCCTTACCCTCACCACGCTTATCACTAGCCGCAGCCAAGGCCTTAGAAGCCTTAGTTAACTGTACCGCTTGCATATCACCATAAGCATTGGGCGCAAGCTTTAATTGATGTCCCATTGCGGCAAGCCCTGTTAACTCTGCGTCAGACAAGGCGGATTTTTCATACTCAATAACATCCGGCATAAACTGATGATGAAAACGGGGTACTTGCACCCATGATTCAGGCTCATTGCCTTTTGCAAAGTCCAAGAGGGCTAACAACACCATAGAAATAATACGACTGCCACCTGGCGTGCCTAATACTGCAACATGATGCTCATCTTCAAGAAAGGTGGGAGCCATACTAGACAACATACGTTTACCGGGCGCGATAGCATTAGCAGTACCCCCAATAAAACCATAGCCATTCATTGACCCGGGTAAACTGTCAAAATCATCCATTTCGTCATTCAAGAGCACGCCCGTACCTTTAGCAACAAAAGCTGAGCCAAACGAGAAATTGACACTGAGTGTTGCAGCCACTCTATTACCCTCTTCATCAATAATAGAAAAATGCGTGGTATTGGTGCCTTCCGACTTTAATTTTATTTCACCTGACAACAGTTCACTCGGCATAGCCTTATCAATACGCAGACTGCTACGCAAACCAGCCGCATAATCTACATTCAATAAGCGTTTAACGGGAATATCTATAAAGTCAGAATCACCTAAATACAAGAAACGATCATGATAAGCGCGACGTAATGCCTCAGTAATGAGATGTTTGCGAGTCAGTTCATCGCTATGTTGCAAATCATAGCCAGACAATACATTTAACGCCTCTATCAAGACGATACCGCCCGAAGAAGAAGGTGCTGCACTGGTGATCTTTATACCTTGGTAGACACCTTTAACAGGCTCTCTCTCAAGCACTTGATAAGCTGCAAGATCCGCTTTAGTCCAGATTCCTCCGGCTTGCTGCACGCTGTTCACTAAATGATCGGCAGTAACGCCACTATAAAAGCCATCCCAACCGGATTCTGCCAAACGCTCTAAGGTTTGCGCAAGGTCGGGCTGTCTAAGTATTGAATAAAGCTCAGGAAGCTTGCCATCCCTTAAAAATATAGCCGCACTGTCAGGGTAAGTATTAAGCACTTCGGCTCTGACTTTTAACATTGTTAAATAGCGTTCGCTAATAGCAAAACCTGTTTTTGCATAACGAATGGCGGGCGCTAAGCTAGCGGCCAATGGCAATTGTCCATAATGTTCCGCAATATGAACTAAAGCGGCGGGTAATCCAGGAATAGCTGCCGCCAAGGCGCCATCGATCGCTAACTTAGGTATCACCTGCCCGTCTTTATCTAAAAACATATCTTTATGAGCGGCTAAAGGCGCTTTCTCACGACCATCAATCATGGTTTCAAAGCCATCTTTTTGTCGATGCAATAACCAATAACCCCCTCCACCTAAACCAGAGCCATTAGGTTCTAACACAGCCAATGCAGCACTTACCGCTACTGCCGCATCATAAACATTCCCACCTTTGGCTAAGACTTCAAAGCCCGCAGCAGTCGCTAAAGGATGCGCACTAGCTATCGCAGCCTTATGAGAATCCGCATAAACAGGCAATCCACTAAAAACATTGATTATCAGCAGGATCGTACACAATTTCTTTAACATACTATTTACCAGATGTAATGTTATGGCTTAGTTTTTTGCGTTAACGCGAACTTAGCGCTAGCAAGTTAGTACGATTAATGGCTTAAAAAAGCTTGTACTTGTTCGATAAATATTTGAGGCTGTTGCACATGTAACCAATGTCCAGCTAACTCAATCACACTCAACTCTGCTACTGGAAATAACAACTTAATATCTTCAGCTTTTATAAAATTAGACTCTGAACCCGCCAGAAATAAGCTTACTTTTGAGTATGACTGGACTAACTGAGTATCGGGAAACCCGATAATTGCAGGGGCACTTTGCTGAAAGATGTCCAAATTTATCCGCCAATGATAACAACCATCTTTAAGAACAATGTTTTGTAATAAGAATTGCCGATAACTTAATTCTGGTATGTCGGAGGCTAAAAATAACTCAGCCTGTTTACGGTTACTGATGTCATGCAACGGCAAGGCTTTTAAAGCCGCAATCAACTTATTAAAGCAATGACTGTAACTAACAGGGGCAATATCAGCAATTAATAACTTATTGACCCGCTCAGGATGATTTAGCGCAAACCACATAGCTACTTTACCGCCCATGCTGTGCCCCAACAAACTTGCCGCATTTAAACCATGATCATCCATAAACTTTAATACATCAGCCGTCATGCTGACATAATCCATCTGCTGGTGTTGTGGGGAACAACCATGATTCCTCATGTCCAATACATAAATATGATAATTAACGGCGAGCTTTTCTGCTACTTGCCGCCAATTACGTGAAGAAGCAAAAAAGCCATGCAAGATCAGCACGGGAGGATGAGTAGCATCCCCCAGTTCTTCAAAAGCTAAATCTATGGCTTCCATTAAAGAAAGGCAGCAAACAACAATCCCATTACGCCACCCAAAACGCCACCCCAAACCACTAACCAGCCTAGATGTTCATGAATAATAGCTTCAACCATTTCTTTAACCAGTTGTGGCGTTAACTCATTCAGACGCTTATCAATAACGGTTTCAATTTTATCAACGATATCTATACCGATTTTATTGGCATCTAGCCCTTCCTTAAGTGCCGACTTAAAGCGATCAGATTCAATCATATCGACCAGTGTGACTTTCATTTTTTCAGTAAAGGGTTCTTTTAATGGCCCTAGTGCTTCTTCACCTCCCATCATCATCAACATGCCCCCGAATGAAGAATCCATGATTGAAGATACTAGGCTTTCATAAATTTTGTCATAATCAACGGCATTTAAAAAAGGCTCCAAATTTAGCATTTTGCTACCTTGCTGCTCTTCGGTTTCAATAAACTGTTGAATATTGCTCGCCGTAAAGAACTGCTCCATCATCAATTTCTTAATAGAATGCTTAAACTCTTCAAAACGCTCAGGTATAACTCCAGAGCCATAGCAATAGGGTACTTTTTCAAATAACATATGTATCGCTAACCAATTGGTAACTGCACCTGACAGTGCAAAGAAACCGATCGATTTAATGAGTTCCGATAAAACCGGACTGATAAAGCCCAAAATAATAATCGAAAAGGCAATAAGATTGGTAACTACAGATTTATTCAAAGGTTGGTTCATGGTTTTTTTATTCAAAGTATCAATGATAGTGCCTAAAAGCATGATTGCTAAGGCCTAGAGGGTTTAATTTAGAACTGGCCAAAGGCGTCAAAAATAGACTCTCCGACAAAAGCTGTTAACCTTATGATACTTAAAGCGCTACGTCAACCCTGAAAGCATAGCATCCATGACATCTTGATCACGATAGTCCATGCCATGATAACGACTTAATACATATACCTATACGCTGAAAACTAAATACCAAGCTCTTGTTGGCATGATTATTCATCATAATCCCCCTACGCACACTTCTAACTAACCCACATTAAATACTGATGTTTTATTCACTAAAAATGATCAATTATGTCTATAATTAGACGCTCTTAAGTGCCCTGATCAATTGATCAGGGCACTTAAATTTCCAACAATCAGCAACTTGTTGCCAATAAAGCCAAACATTAGCTTGTTTCAACGAGCATGCCACATAATAAAAAAGGAGATATCACATGAATTCAAATAAATTGCTAATATCAATGACTCTAATTGCTTTTCTAAGCAGTGGCGTAGTGACTGCTTCTGAACATCATAGCGGCCATGGTGGCGGACCTAAAAGTAGTGGCGGTTCTGCTAGCACGTGTGGCAAGCCACAATTAGCAAAATTCTCACCCGCTCATTTAGCCAATGTCGCACCAGAATCTATCTTTTCTTTTTATGCTTACAACATTGATAAACCAGAATATGTGTCAGCCACTGTTAAAAACATACCTGTAGAATTAAGTGCTGAATTCAAAGATCCGTTCTATTTAATTAAAGGCAAGTTACCAGCCTCACTAGTTGATACCGCCGCGAGAATTAATATCAAAGTGACAGGAAAATCTCCTCATTGTGAAGCAGAAGATGGGTGGTTATTACTTATAGGGCATAAATAATCCTCAGTATTTCTACTATCAACTGCAAAACAATAATTTTGCAGTTGATAGCCGCCCCTGTATGTAACCACTCTATAACACCTAGGCCTATTGTAATGCTCAGTTATCGACACTCTTTTCACGCCGGAAATTTCGCGGATGTTTTAAAGCACCTAGTTTTAATAAAAATCTTGGAACACTTGCGCAAAAAAGATAACGCGTTTAGTTGCATAGATACTCATTCGGGTCCTGGAGATTATGTTCTTACCGGGGATTATGCTTCAAAAAATAAAGAATTTGAAAACGGCATTACACAGCTATGGCAACTTACCGACCTTCCTGAAGACCTTAACACTTATGTTAAGCTCATCAAAAAATTCAACAACACTGATTCATTGCTGCGATATCCTGGTTCACCATTAATTATTCAGCAATTTTTACGTAGTAAAGATCATTTATCTTTGTATGAACTACATAGCACTGAAATTGAACTTTTAAAAACATCTGTCAATAGAGATAGGCGTATCCAAGCTTTTCATGCCGATGGTTTAAGCAGTGCCATTAATTTATTACCACCTAAACAACATCGGGGCTTGGTATTTATCGATCCCTCCTACGAAATAAAAAGCGACTACGACCTAGTCACACAAAGTCTGATAAAAATGCATAAACGCTTCGCGACAGGCATCTATGCACTTTGGTATCCTGTTATTGATCGCAAACGTAATCAACAACTAGAACATGCACTTAAGACATCGGGCCTAAAAAACATCCAATTAGTTGAATTAGGCATTAAGGAAGATAGCCCAGAACATGGCATGACATCCAGTGGCATGATAGTCATCAATCCACCTTGGACGTTGGCTGCTGATATGCAAAAAACCTTACCATGGCTCAGCAAAACATTGGGCGTTGATGGCGCGGGTAGCTATCGAATAGAAACCTTGGTTGCTGAATAAGGTTATTGGCTGTAGGTCGGGTTAGCGATAGCGTAACCCGACATTTGGTCTGAATAACGTATTAGAAAAACAGCTAGCGCTAGCAATGCTAAAATAGCCCTCATATAACTACTCATCAACAAGTTTTACAGGTTAATGCTCTATGAAAAATATTATTGTCATGTCAGGTGACATAGGTAGCGGGAAATCTTCGGTTGCCACAGAACTACAACAGCTAACAAACTTCGACATCATCGGCACAGGCACCATACAACGCGCCATTGCGAGTAAACGCGGACTAACTACACTAGAACTAAACGAAATATCGCAAACCGATCGCAGTATTGATGATGAAATTGATGCTTATGTCATAGAAACAGGAAAAACCCAAGATCGTTTGATTATGGATTCTAGACTAGCTTGGCATTTTATTCCCATTGCCTTTAAAGTATTTTTAGCCGTTGATCCTGTTGTAGGCGCTGAGCGCGTATTTAACGCTTCTCGCCATGATGAAAATAACGCCAGCTTAGATATTACAATCAAAAACAACCTAAAGCGCCAAACGATTGAAGATCAACGCTTCAATCAACTGTATAACATTAATTTTAGAAAATATGGCAACTATGACTTAATCATAGACACGTCTTATGCCACACCACTAGCGATTGCACAAAAAATAAATGACTGTTTTAACGCTTGGTTAAAGCATCAAAACTTTTCATCTTTGTGGATCACACCTAAAAAACTACTGCCTACTTTAGCAGTGAATGTCATTGATGATGACGCCCAAGAGCTTAGTGTTTTTATCTACAATGGATTTATTTATATTCAACAAGGCCACCGTCTAGTTATTAGAACTCACACGGCAAATAATGACTTAATCGCTGCAAATATAATAACAGAAGAACCTAATCACCTCTTAATTGACGGGGTTACAGTTGCAGAAGCAGCTTACAAAGTATCATTAGCGATGCTGAAGGACTGGGAAGATTCTTTAGGCTTTAAATATACGCGCTATCCTGAATCAGTTTCGACGAAATAAAGTAAAGGGCAGATACGCTCCGATTGCTGGGATTCGTACCTCATCCCAGCCTACTTATATCTAGGCTCGAAATAGCGAAAGC
>QVQF01000068.1 GCA_003584895.1 Methylococcales bacterium | reverse complement strand
CAGTTATTGGGTTTCTGCGGATTTGCGGATTTCGTCCCATGGCGGGGCTGGAAAGCTAGGTGCGGCAGCTGCGGAATCAAACCGATGGATGGCAGATTTGCAGACTGCCGCCTTGCCTTTGTCACGACCGCGGCTTTCATAAAAAGTCTGTTTTCAGACTTTTGGATTAGCGCCATGGCTGTGCGGTGATCCCCTGGTCACATCTGCATGAAGCAAACTGATGCTCTGGAGAGATGGAATAGGCGAGAGCCGACCAAAGGCACCAGGTCTTCCGGCTGAAAGGTCTAAAGACGCTCTATGGAGAACGGATAAGGGGAGAACCGACCGAAGACCTGGTGCTTCGGTTTCCGGGAGTTGCCTATACATGAACTCCCCTTCGGAGGAATCCCACGACCGAAGACCTGGTGCCCTGGTCACGGGTTAGGGGAAGCCGTAGGGATGCCCCGCGCTTGCGCTGGGGTGCCCTAGGACATGCGGCAGGGGTGCCGGGGTGGGTTGGCGCGGTCCGGCTTCCTCCCTCGATTTGACGGCGCTGGTCCGTGCCCAAAACTGAAAGGTGCCGGATCACACCTCTGATCCCCTGGTTAGGAAGGGGTATGAGCCATCCGCGAAGGTTTACAAATGAAGCCTTCAAACCGCTTTTATGTCTTGTTTAGTCAAGTCATTACGCTGGTATTGTGTGAGATTCAATTAGGACTTCTCTGATTTGACTCTCACTCAATCCACGTTTCTTAAGGGCACTAATCAACTCGGGTGCCCTAGCGGACTCAACTTTTTCAATGTCTTTCCTCAGACATTGACCGATGTAAAACCTAACCAATGGCTGATAACCTGAGAAGCCCAATACCTCTGCAACCATTTTCAGATCGTCAATCACGTCTTCAGGCATGCGGATACTGATCTGAACCATCGGTCGATCCTTCTGAAACCTCTTAGTAATTCTGTCCTTCATGGACATTTTAGTCACCTTCGTAAATTTTCCGTTCGTTGGCAGCGGCGCTACGTGCAGAGATGATGCGGTATCCGTTGTCACTCTTCTCTACATGGACGACAAAAAGCAGCTGTCCATCTTGAGAATATCCAATCAAGCCATCGCGCAATTCGTCTTCTTCATCGTCCGTGGCATCGACCGTCTGGAAAAAGGGGTCGAAGAAGGCGTCACAGGCTTCTTTGAATGAAATACCGTGCTTCTTGATGTTTGAAAGTGCTTTTTTGTCGTCCCACTCAAATTCAATACCATTCTGAATGTAGCGCATGTTTTTTCCCTAGCCTTTCTCTGGTCGTCTCATAGTGGTTCCTCCTGTTATACAGTGTATATACGTTGAGCCGGAAAGCAAGGGGTGCCACGGGGAATTTTTGAGTGGGGTGGGCTGGTGGTCAGGACGGGGGTATGAATCGCTGCCGCAGGTCTGCGAAGTAAGCCTTCAGCCCAGTTTCAACGTCTTGTTTGCTCAAGCCGGGTTGGAGCATTGCCGCCAGGGCTTGCACGGCTTCGACCGGGAACCGGAGGTCGCGGTTCACGGTGCGGATCACTTCTTGGGAAATGTGGGTCAGCTGGTTCCAGGTTTCAGCCGGGATGGCTAGAACGTCCTGAAATTCATTGGGCTTTTCTTCGCTGTCATCTTCCAGCTTGCAGCCCTGGGGCGGTCGCCAAAGCCGGGTGTTCTTCATGGCAAAGGCATAATCCGCTAGGTCTTGGGCTGGCATTGACCAAAGCCCACCGTTCTTGCCGTTGGACTCTGTGACCTCCAGTGAAGCCTTCAGGATGTAGCGCAAAGCGTTGCCTTCATCGCCGCTGGCTACCTTGTTGGCGAAGTGGCTTTGCCGCCCGTCCTTGATGGGGTGCCAGGCATAGCCGCCGGCTTTCCTGCCGTGCAGTTGGGCGTGCTGCTTGAAGTAGCTTTCGGCGTGATCCCACAAGGCGCGGTGCTGGGCTTCGTCAGTGCCGTTCAGGATGGCGAACCACTGGAGATGGATATGAAGTCCGCTGCCTTTGCTGGCGGTGCATTCCACCCGAACAAAGAACTTCCAGACGGTGCGCTTCCATGGGGCTGTGCGTTGTAGTCCCTGAAGAACCACGGTCAGGATGCGCTCGGTTTCCTTGGGGTCATCGGCTTTGCTGTGGCTGATGGTGAAAGCGCCAGTGAAGACGGAGCGTTCTTTTAGCTGCCCTAATGCGTGAAACTGGGACAGATACCGTTCCATTTTCCATCGGCGTTGTGCCTCTTTGACTGGGGCACAGTTGGGGCAGAATTCGCTCTTGCACTGGTTGATACCGTGTTCCTTGCTGCCGTATTTGCTGCGCTGGAAAAGAACTGTGCCCCTTGCCTTGCTTCCGCATACGGTGAGCAAACGGCGCAATGAGTCAACGGCTGGAGTGTTGGGAAGTTGCTTGACTTCATTGAGTTTCTTCCTCTTGAGGATAAGCCTGTCTGTGGGGTATTTCAGGAAGGGCTTTTTGGGGCTGTGTAGAGATGTTCCTATTATTGAATCAAGAGGCGTTCTGCCGATTGCCGCGATGTTGCGTGCTGCCTTTTTGGCTGCCGCCTGGGCGGTCCGGTGAAACGCTTGCCGCTGTATCGCGTAGTTTGTGGGGCAAACATGGTTCGCCTTGTTCTTGCGCTTCAACCTATCCCCGGGCGGTGCTGTTGCCGGGGGTTCATGCGTTACCTTTCAGGCATAGGTCTGCAAGGGAGTTGCGGGTTATGAAGGGGTGCCCGTTGATGACCACACATTCAACCAAGCCAGCCTTGCGCCAGTTGATAGCGGTGGTACGGCTCTTTCCGAAAATGCGGCAAACGTCGCTGTCGGTGAAAAAAGGCTTATCAGGTAAGCCTACCTTTTCTAAGATTTGTTCAAATGACATGCTGCCTCCTGGGCTGATGGTGTTAATTACCACCAATGCATCCCTTCTTGTGTTTGGTGAGGGAGTTTAGGTGGCTTCTATACACCTTGGCTGGCGCACCTGCGCCGGAAATGCCATCAAAGCCGCTTCAGATATGGGTTTCCATGTATAGGAAATGCCCCGTTTCGGGGCTGGTCATGCCCGGTTTGCTGGCTTTGAGCCATTGAAAAATAAGGGCTTTCTGCGGTTATGCATTCCTGGAGAAAAGACCTGGCGCTGAAAGTAATAGTTGACTAAACAAGTCAACATATGGGTTATGCATTCCTTTTCCGTGATCCTTTGTGGCTCAAGGCTTTCTCTGGATTCGTTGCCTGGAAAGCAAACCGGGGCTGGCTGGGATCATCCTTGTCGGTCGGGTTACTTCACGTATTTCTGAATCAGCTTGGTTAGGTGGTCCATGACCGTATCAGGTTCCAGGTATTCATACTTAGGGATGTCTCGCGCTCCGGTCTTGATCTTCCCGGCTTTGTCTTGTGTCGTTACCGTGAGCATCGCGTATCGTTTTGTGTTGTAGTCGATTTCCCAAAAAATAGACGTATGAGCGTAGCTTTCCGGCAGGTTCGATATCATTTCATCGAATATCTCGCTGCCCAGTTCATTTCTGTAATCGTTGTTGTCCTTAACCTGAGCCTTCATTGCTTCTAGCGTCAACAACTCTGGAACATAGCCTGAGTTCATTCTCCTAGCGGCGGCATCGATTAGTTCTTTGTGCTTGCTGCCCAAGACGTTGAGGGTCTTTCTGGTAATGCTCTTGGTCCAAACGCGAACCACCTTACCCGATACGGTCACGCTGCTTGCATCGTAGAACAAAAGCTGAAGGTTGTTCTGTGCGGGGATATAGCCGCAAATCTTCCAGTCTGATGCAGCTAGAGATGTAACCATCAAGAATGGGGCAAACCAAGCCAGCAACCGCGCTTTGAGCATACATGCTCCCGATTTGAAGGGTTGCACCATCCTACCTTGGAAGACCTGGTGCCGCGCCTGGTTGTCTGCGCTCCCGGCTGATCGTGGCGGGTTGACTGGTAATCTTGGTATAACGCCGATACCAACGCTGTAACGCTGGTTAGTTGTTACGCCTATTCGTTGGCACGTAAGAGCGTAGCAACGTAGTAACTGCTGGCGTGTGACTTCTCACAGTGGTCATAGTTTGTCGCGGTTGCTCTGCTAGGGCTTCAGCTGCAAACCGTGTCTTTTGACCTGATGGGTAGCCCAGTGGGTATCGCTAGAAGGCGGTAAACCTCATCTGCACCTTTGAAGTCCTTGATTTCGCCAAAATAGTGTTTAGCCATGATGGAAAAGTGATTCTCTAGCCAATCGTTTTTCCAGCCATGGTTTCTGGAATCAATCACTTCGTTATACCATCCCATGTCATAGTCGCGTTCTTGAATGATAGATGCTCTACACCTTCCATTCCTTGCATCGTCTGAGCCAATGACGTTCCATCCATAACGGATACCGTTGTGGTAATCTTCGCTGAATTTCTTCAGTATCCATCCCGTAAATAGGTCAGAGGTAGGGTCATCAAGATATGTAATGTCTGCTCTGAATTTTTCATGGGATGGATACTTGAACTGAAAGACCTTGTTGGATAGGTTGTTGGCGCACTTTATACCCTTCTTCCTGGCGTATTTCTTGAGTATGTCCTTGTAAGACATCACTAGAAACAACAGAAATAACAGGGCAATGGCGCAGACGTAAGCAAACACGTTGAGGGCTAGGTTGCGCATGGGTCAGCCCCGCGCCTGGTCTTTTTCCACTTCTGCCAGGACCGCTTGCACGGCTGCGATGTATTGGGCTGGAACGTGGCTCTTTGCCCTCCAGGTGCTGCGGTAGTTCGCTGGTGACACGTTGGGGGCTGCTTTCTCCATCAGGTCTTTCTGCGTGATTTTGCCGGCGAGTATGGCGGCTTCGCAACGCTGGAATAGTTCCGGGTCGCCTTCACCAAACCTGCCCTTTCGGGTGCGCTTCTCTCCTGGTGCTGGGGTTGGCTTTGCCGCTGGCTTGCTTTGTGGTGCAGCTGGGGCAGCTGGCGGGGCTGGCGGTGTGGCTGGCTTGGGATACGGGGATACGTTGCCCTTCCCCAGCACGTAAGCCTCAGCATCCAGCAAGCCGCCTTTACGCATGGCTTCATCAGCTACAGCGCCCATCTCCCGCTTGGTGATGGAGTAAAGAATCCGCAAGGCTCTAGCCACTTCGCCGCTAACCGAAATCGTGATGGGTTCCCAACCTGGCTTTTTGGGACGTGGCATTGGTGCCTCCATAGGGATACAACGTTGCAACAAGCCTACGCTCTTACGCTGGTTTGTAGCGGCGAAACAACGAAGTGACGAATAGACGAAAGGACGAATAGCCGTTACAGCGTTACAACGGGATACCGTGCAAAGGTAGACATCCCCTATGTTCCTGGAAAATCAACGGCTTTAGCGGCAAACTATCCCCCTGGTCACGGGAAATATTCCTTGCCTTGACCTTCTGTGCTGGTATCTTGAGAGAAGAAATTGTCAAACCGAACGGTCAAACAATATCCTTCCCTTGGAGATGCCATGAAGCCAGCCGCCAGAAAGCCCAAGACAGATGCCCTTGTAGCCGTTGCCTACCTTCGGGTTTCGACCGATGAGCAGACACTAGGGATGGAAGCCCAACGTGCCGCCATCACGGCTTGGGCAGAGCGCCAGGGCATGACTGTAGCCCGTTGGTGCGAAGACCTGGGGGTTTCTGGTGGGGCTGAACTTGAAGCCCGTCCTGGGCTGCTGGAAGCCCTTGGCGCGGTTCGTGATCTTCGGGCTGGTGTCCTGGTGGCGCACAAGGCAGACCGGATTGCCCGTGATGTCTACGTGTCGGAACTGGTCAAACGTGAACTTCGGGCAGCTGGTGCGGGGCTGGCGCTGGTCGAAGGCATCTGTGGGGATGATCCCTTTTCTGAAATGGCGGCAACGGTCATGGATGCAGCTGCACGGCTTGAGCGCCGGATGATTGGAGCCAGGACCAAAGTGTGTCCCTCCGGTTGGCGGGCGTAAATCCGGCCACCAGGTATGCATTCGGAGCTTGAAGCTCGAAACTCAGCCCAAATCGGCCCAATGCGTACGCCAATCTTGACCGGCCGAACCCGCCAGGGCGGCCATCACCGCCTTCGAACCCTACATTCCGCCGTTCGGACCTGTTGTTGTCGAGGGGTGGTGCCGGAGAGGAGGTCGAACACTTTCGTCGCCTGGGCCCAGCCCGGCGCACCTGCGCCAGTAGACCGCTTGCCCCAAGGTGAACCAGGTAGTCATCCCGTGGTAGAAAACGGTCTATCCGGGCAAACCCTTCAGCGTCTCCTGGTAGTTCCAGGGCATCCACTCCTCGGGGTTCTCCTCCACGAAGGCGTGATTGCGCTGGAGGGCGACGAGGTAGTCGAAGGGGTTGGCGTCGTTGAGTTCGGCGGTGTGGATGAGGCTCATGTAGAGATCCCCGACCCGCGCCCCTTCCTGGGTCTTGTAGAACAGGCTGTTCTTCCGGTGCATGATCGCCCGTTTGAGTCCGCGCTCTGCGGTGTTGTTGTCGAGGGGGGCCCCGGGCTCCCGCAGAAATAGCGTCAATCCCGTCCAATGGTTGATCGTGTATTGGATGGCTCTGCCCAGGCCGGAATTGGGCTCGACCAGTTTGTCGTCAATCTGCTGGTGGAGCCACTTTGACAAGGCTTCCATCCCCGGGCCACTGTGCTCCTGGTGGTAGGTCAGTCGTTCCGCCGGGGACATCCCGGCGCTTGCCGAGTCGTTGACGTAGACCACCCTCAGGGTTTCCAGGAGGAAACGGCATTCCTCTGGGAACCTTTTCACCACTTCCACGAACTTTCGTCGGGCATGGGCCAGGCAGTGGGCCACGATCGTGTCCAGCTTCCCAGCGGTGTTCGACGCCAAGGCATCACACATTTGGATGGGCTGGGCCAGCTCCGCCGAGCGTAGTTTGAGCAGGTCGGCCAGATTCTCTCCGGCGTGCTGCTGGCCTGTGATGAACAGGGCCACCTTGTGCTCGCCGACCTTGGCGATGAGGCCCGTGGTGTAGGTGCCCTTGCGCTCCTTATTGCCCTTACCACGCTTCTTGATCAGGTCGTAGCGGTCCAGGATCTTCATGACCGTGTCGTCCTGGTAGATCAACTCGCCCTGGGCTGCCTGGCGCATCAACTCGTCCAGCACCGGGTCAAATATGGCCGCTGCGGCGATCACCAGATCGCTCATGGTGGAGGTGGCGATGGGCGCGCCGAGGTTTTTCAGGAAATACGAGAAGCGGGTGTAGGGCAGCCCTGTGCCGAAACGCATATACCCGATCATGGCCGGGACCGTCTCGTCGTACGTCTCCCCGGAGCCGAACCCCTCGGGGAGGTCCGCCGTATAGATCTTGTCGCAGGAACCGCAGCGCAGGACTTCCCGCTCGATGACCTTGGCAGTAATGGGGGCCATGGCCACGATCCGAGTCATGATGGCGGGTCGGCCCGTGGGGTGGAGGTGCCCATCGAGGCACCCGGGGCAGCAGCCGCCAGCCTTGAGGGTGGCGTGGGGTATTTTGATGTGTTCGGCTGAGGGAAAGGCCTTCGACCCCTTGGGGCCGTGGCCCGGCGCGGGTTGCCCGGACTTCTCCTGGGCTCGCCGTTCCTTCCTCGCCTGCTGAGCTTCCGCCCGGCCTGCCGCATCCTTCGGGGGAAAGACGTTGCGGGTTTTCTCGGTGGGCGCACCGAAGGCGATTGCCCGGAGCCGACCGAGGGTGGCCCCCTTGGCCTTGATCTCTTCCGTCAGGCACCGCACCATCGCCGCCATCCCCCTTACAGCCATGGCATCCGCAGCGACTGCAGAGGTATCGATGCGGGCCAGCAAGGCATCCACGTCCTTTTGCGGCATATCGATGAAACGATTGCCCACGGCCGCTGCCGAACCGCTGGCGCCGGCACCTTCAGTCTTTGGATTGCGCTGCTTCGAATGTCCCATGTCCGTGACTGTGCCGGATTGTTTTATGAATGTACACACAATTATTTATATATATTGAATCATTTCATGAATTAGATGATTGTTCCCGCCTCGAGGGCAGGCCGGCCCCTTGAAGTCGAAGGATTATCCCACTGAACGCCATGCCGGGGGAACGCGCGCACCGGTCGGGTCTCCACCGCAAATCAACACCTGTAGTTCATGGGCCAGGAGGCGGACCGAGGTGTCGTCCTGACTCTTGGCCGAGGGCCACCACCGGAAGCGACCAGTCGATAACCGCTTTTGACAAAGCCATGTCCCTTGGCCGTCAAAGCAGACCAATCGGATCGAGGTCCCCTGCCTGCTGCGGAACACGAACACCGCGCCACTAAAGGGATCCGCGCCAAGACGGGACCGACAGATATGGGCCAGACCATCGATTCCGCAACGGAAATCCACTGGCTCAAGTGCCACGAACACCTTCATTTGCGGGGTTATCGCGATCATCGGACCCTTCCGAGGAAGGCAGCGACGATCCCGGCGGCATCCAGATCCCGGCCGGCCTCCAGATGGATCCGCATTCGAGCCCCATCCGGCGTGGAGAGGTCGATCGTCGACCCGGAACCCAGGTGGCATCCGGCTTCAAATTCCTGCTTCAACTCCTGAGGCCTGGGATCCGCCACCTCCAGTGCCCTGGGGAGTTCGAGAAAGATCGGTGTCGCGACCGAAGACTTGACCTTGGAATCCACTACTTTCTTCCGCAGCCACCCGTAATCCAGACCGGTGGCCTGCGCGATCCGAGAAACACCGTGGCTCTTTGCCAACTGGATCGCGAGTTCCCACATCTCTCCCGGCATGGGCGCGGTCACCGACTTCTTGGCCTGCCGCCAACTCTGGACTTGCAGCTTCAGATGACCCACCTCCAGCGGCAACGATTGTGCAGTTCTCTTCCCCATGAGGTCCACCTCCCGGACCCCATGAACCTACCGGACGGCAACGATCATTTCACGCACACCAACCGGAGGGACACGGACCAAAGCCGCGCTTGCCGTGAAGAAAGCCAATGGTCAGAGGATCAGTGGGCGGCTTCCCTACGGCTTCCAGCTTGGGGCAGATGAGAAAGCCCTTGAGCCTTGTAAACATGAGCAGGAAGCCTTGGACCGGATGCGGGAACTTCGGGCAGCTGGCTTGGGCGGGGTGCGGATCGCCGCGACACTCACGGCTGAAGGCTTCAAGCCTCGCGGGAAGAAATGGGACGCTGGCAACGTGCAACGGATCGCTGATGCCGCGCTGATGGCGTCATGATGGGAGCCACCATGAGAAAGCCGAAGCAACCATCAGGA
>QVQF01000216.1 GCA_003584895.1 Methylococcales bacterium | reverse complement strand
GTCACTCGCGAGTACTCGGTAAGGGACGTGGGTTCAACTCCCACCGCCTCCACTATTTTTATTGAGTAAAACGTCAGATTTGTTTTTTGCGTGACAAAAACGTGACAAATCTGATACCTTAAGGGCGTATGAAACGCTCTTCGTTCATTATTAGTGTTGGGTCCGTCAAAGTCCCAGTCTATGGGCTTGCTGGCGGGCGATGGTGCCTCAGCTATTATCAAGACGGTAAACGATGCCGAGAAACGCGGTCTTCCCGCGATGATGCAATCAAACGTGCTAAAGAGGTTGCCACCGCGATCCATAGCCAAATAGCTTCAGGAATATTGCTCACTGGAATCGATCACGATGCTTATACCCGTGCGCTCAACATGCTAAAGCCACTTGGTGTGTCACTCCACGAAGCTGTCGAAGCGTATACAAAAAACAGAACCAGGCTCCAGAAAGTATCACTGAATGATGCTGTTGAGTTCTACTTACGCCACAATCCATCGGATCTGCCTCAAAAGACAGTCAAGGAAGTTGCGGGTGAGTTTCTGGCCGCCAAGCGACAAGACCGCTTTAGCACTGCTTATCTAAAAGACCTTAACACCCGACTGCCGCACATCGCTGCTGCTTTTTCAGGCCCAATCGGTCAGGTGACACAAACTCAAATCACGGATTGGCTCCGCTCTTTGCCTGGCTCGATGCGCTCACGAATGAACTACCGTCGGGTTACTGTTACACTTTGGCGCTTTGCACGTCAGCGGGGTTATCTATTGCGTGATAGGTCGACAGAAGCAGACATGGTACCGCGTATTAAGGATGACTCAACGGAGATTGGAATATTTCGCCCAGCCGAATTAGTTAAGTTGCTCTCCAAAGCGAATTCAGAGCTGATACCGTTCTTAGCCATTGGAGCTTTCACTGGCCTTCGCCATGCTGAACTTCTCCGTCTTGAATGGGAAGACGTTCGTTTTGCCCAAGGATTTATTGAGGTTACGGCCAAGAAAGCCAAAACCGCCCAACGTCGGCTTGTACCAATTCAACCAAATTTGGCCGCTTGGCTTGCACCATATCGCGGCCGTACGGGAAAAGTCTGTCCATGGGTTCGCATCGGTCGAACAGCATCTGTCCTGGCCAAAGAGCATGATGTTGTTTGGCCAAATAATGGATTGCGGCACTCTTACGCAAGTTATCGATTAGCGCAGTGTCAAGATGCTGCCAAGGTTGCGTTGGAGATGGGAAATTCTCCAGCCATGATTTTTCGACACTACCGAGAACTGGTTATGCCGCAAACAGCAGTGGAGTGGTGGAGTATCTTGCCTGAACTACCAGCGAACGTCGTGTCCATGTCAGCGAAATAGTTTGGTCTGTCACAAACTAGGGAGTTACTCGTGATCATGAGTTTGATACTGGCACAATGCAATCTGCTCCATTATGACCTGGCGAATTCACTATTCTCGACACTCTGTAATATTCCATTAACTCACTCGGATATCCGTATGCCTTTTCGATGGTTTGCGCCGTGATATTGTCCACCATGCTGGAGTGGCTTTTCACTGAATAATTCATGGCGTGCAGCTTTGCGACCATCTCTTTATTGGAGATGCCGCAATGTTTCGCGAGATCGTGAACGCGAACGCTCATTCACTGACCTTTGAAGTATAACATTTCTGGTGTATTGATCACGTAGCTTGAGAACCACGGCTCTTGTTTCTTTTCTTCTCTTTTTGCCAGTAGCAATACCTGTATGATTACTTTATGTACTTCGACATTTCCTCAAACTTTTCCAGCAGCTTGCTCGCTAACTCGGTCTTCTTTATCAAGAATGGAGCCCACTTGCCGTGCGACTTAGGTGACAGGTAATTAATAATGCGATACTTGCCTCCAGCAAGTTTAGCTTTGGCGACATCTTCGCTTGGAATTAGCAATAAATTATCATCAATCTCAATCTTCTGAGCATTGAAGTACGCCCCAATTACAAAGTATGAGTGGTGTGGTGAAAACGTCTTAGTGTTGATATCCATCAGAAAGAAGCCACTCTTCTGGACATTAAATCGCCCTTTGATTTGCAAGAATATCGGTTGAAACATCCCGTTCTTTGTAACAATCAGATCAACGCCTTGCGTGTCTGTAACTGGGCGATAAACACTTAGCAATCCCTGTCCCTGAAGTATGATTAGCTCTTTGATCCTGTCCTCAACAATGTCACCCTTGGACTGCGAGGATAGACCTGATATATCCAGTAAGGTTTCAGCCTCGACTAATGCAGGTGCTTTGGATTTATCGGCGAATGATAACTTGTATTTACAACCATCACTCTCAACAACAACTTCATCACCAATTTTAGCATTATGTCCCTTGTACCATGGAACTAGCCCAAAAATTCTTTTAACGTCGGCGTTGTATGTGAGTGTTCGCTCATCCCCATCGACCAATGCCGATATTTTCGCATTGTCTTGAGGTAGTAAATCTATACCTGCGGCGGGGACATACAGAAATCCAAGCTTAATCTCAACCGCGATAAGTTTTCTAACGAATCGCTTCATTCCGATTCCTTTCACCGTACTTGTTCAAGCCGCCGCCAGCCCCTGCTTTGCCTCGCTTCCTTTGATCATCCTATATGTAAACCCACTGCCCGTCGCCAATTGAGTGGCAAAGTCCTGTTTGGCTTTTACTACCGCATCATCAACCTTGTTGTCGCCCTTGATCTCGACAATTAGGTGCGTTCCGTCTTTCTTGCGAACCAAGAAATCAGGGTAATAATGCCGTAGCGTATTGGATATCGGGTCAATGTATGCAATCGAGAACTCCGATTGGCCGTGTGTCAGCATGCCAGTGAACCAGACCTTATCGACGGAACCGTCATGCAGGCATTTCCAGAAAAAGTCTTTCTCAGGGGTGGAATCGAAGCAGTAGTGATCCAGGTGGAATGACTTGGCCTTAAATTCGCGATAGTCGGCAGCCTTCACATCGGCAATCAGATCTTCTTTGGCGGTCACTCGATAGCATCCGTCTTCCGCGTCAGGTGCCTTGACGAGTTCGACTGTGTAATCTTCCTCGCTCTTGTATTCCTTCAGGCTGTAGAATTCACTAAACAGCCTGGGGATGATGTGATCGTACAGCAATTCGTTAAACTTGTTCACTGCCTTCAGAATGGTCTCTACGCCGTCTACCGTTGACTGTAGGACATCACGAATGAACAACGGTGGCTTGTTCAGGTAGCGGGCAATCTCAGCCACGACCGTAATTTCGGAGAACTCACGCTGCTCACGAATGTACGATACATCCTCTTTGTACGGGGTCTTTGTGAGATCTAGCCCGCTGTAAGCCTGGTGAATGATGCGATAGCGGTCGGTATCAACCTTTTCCAGCTCCAGGTCGATGCCATTACGGATGGGCTTTTCTTCCAGCTTCTGAAGCTTGCTGATGCGCTTGAGCGTAATCTTAACAGGCGGTGGAACAACTCGGACTTCCACTGGTTTGCCTTTTTCGCCTGAATCCTGGATGGCCTGCACTGACAGTCTGAAATTCTTCTCCAGCTCATCGTTGAGGATGTCCAGGTTATCTTTTGATAAATATACCGATCCAGTTTGCTGCTCACCCGTAATTGACCGCAGGCACCGCATGGTGGCCTGAAGTACGAAAATACGTGAATCAGGTTTACGGTGAAGAGCTACGCCAAACAGCGACCGACAATTCCAGCCCTCTTTACCTTTGCCGACAAGCAAAATGAATTGTTTCTTGGAGTCAGCGGTATCGAGGTAGATAAACTCCCGCAAATCATCATTGGTAGTGATTTTCTCATCCCCAACATTAACAAGAATCTTGGATGTTGGAATGTTGAGATCACTCAGAACTTCTTCTAGGGCAGGACGGACCTTTTGCGTTAGCTCTTCAATCGTACTGGCAAAGAATGCAATCTTCGGCCGCATACCCTCGTATTTTTTACCTTTGTGCTTCTTCCAGAAGTCCTTCACCACCGTCCGTATAAATTCCTTTTCTTTGATGTTCTCGTAAGCATCAATTGTCACCTTCTTGAGATAGCGGTTATCAATGGCATCCTTGAGCCCATACGTATAGACGACCTCAGGTAGCAGCCGATTGCCAATGTATGGTGTACCTGTGTAGTTGAAGCACGCCACGACTCTCGTTCCAGCTTCTTTCAGGCGAGCAGCAAGTTCGTTGATGGTGAGGCGTAACGATGTTTTGGTCACGTTCAACCCCATGTCAGCAGCGAGCTTCGTTCCAAAGGCATGGTGGGCTTCATCCACGTAGATGCCCAGCTGCTCCAGCCGTGTCAGCTTGGCAAAGCGTTGATTCTGTAACAGGTCGGCCTCATCTTCAACCTCAGCCCCAAAATTGTAGAGGTCACCATACCCGTCGGTGGTAGACTTGGCTTTATACGCTTCACCTTCGGCGGCGAACAACTGCTCTCCTGCTGTCTTATCCTTATGCTGCTTCTTAAGGATCACCTTTTGGGTGTTAGAAATAATGATGTTGTATTTAGAGCGATCAATTACATTCAGTGACAGGCCAGTGTCATCAAGGAAGTGAAACTGCAAGTGGGTGTTCAGCCAGTTTACGTATTCTGGCGGGACGACCTTGGATTTATCGAACGTCTGGATCTCTTTCAGCGACTGGAGGACCGTTTTATCTGGTGCGAACACCAAGGCATTGTGGCAGAATCTTGGGTCCTGCGGATACTTGTTAGCCAGCAGGAACTCGTAAAAGATCGATGTGGCCATCAGGACGGTTTTACCAAGCCCCATTGTCAGCGCGTAGATGTAGTTGGGGTACAGCTGGCCGAAACTGCGTAACGTCTTGAATGCATCCTTGTATGAATCGGCGGTCAATTCCTCAAACAATCCCATTTGCCCCTTGGTTCCGATGCTGGTACGGCCGCGACCTTCAAAACCATTCTTTTCATGATACCAGTCATCGAAAAGCTCCCACAGGTGCCGATTGTTGCCAAATTCCTTAAGAAAGATGTAGATCTCCAACGCCTCATACTGCGGTCGGCGCAGAAAGGTTCTGGCATCATCAGGGTCGTTGTGGTCCAGGAACTTCAGGGATAGTCGTGAATAGTGCCGTCTTATAGCCGCTTCGTTCGCATCGTAAAACAGTCGTAGATACTGGTAAAACGGGAACTCAGCAGCAGTGCTTTGAGTTGCTTTACTTGCCATTAGCCACATCCGTTTCCAAGGACTCAGACAACAGGTCGGTAATTTTAACGCGAATTGTGCCTGCATCCTTCGGCACTGGGTACTCACCCTTCACAAGTTTGTCCTTTTCGGGAACATCCACGGTAGCTGGCTCAAACACCGCGCCATCATAATTCCAGTCGATCATCACGGATTCCGCATACTCACGCCAGTTCTTGACGTTGTCCTTCGTTATCGAAAGTTTTTGCAGCAGGTTCATTGGGTAAAACGCGGTGATCTTCAGCGTACCTTTTTGAACCTTTATTTCAGCCTGTGAATCCCGCTTGAACTCCAGATTCGCCTTGTCGCGCAAAATATCCACTACTTCCACATCTATATCGAATCCTTGGCATTGCTGTTTGAGATACGCTGCAAGATCGGGTTCATGGCCCATACACACCAAGAGCAGGCTTTCAACTGGCTTGTTTGGCGACTTTTCCCGCCGTTTCTGAAATGATTTGTAATCAAATCCAGTAAGTAAGTCGTTAAGGTCAGCCTTGGTCGCGATACGGTTGATGGGCATGATTTTCACCATGCGGCCATCCTTTTCTCCGTCGTAGAGCGCGTTGGTTGGTAGCGGCTGGATTTCCAACGCCTGAATCAACAGTTCTTTTGCCTCCACTGGATTTCGGAAGATGTCGTAGTTGTTGACGTTGTAAACGGAGAAGCCAGTAAAACAACTTGGCGCTGCACCTTTTGCGGCGTTTGGTTTTAATTCGCCCTGTGCTTGCTGTTGCTCAATCGTCTTCGTAACTGCGATTAACCGTTTTGTTGCAGTCTGTACGGCTCCGAGATTGATATCAGCACCGATAAACTGACGACCAAGCTTCATTGCTACAGCTTGAGTGGTACCTGACCCCATAAAAGTATCCAGAACAAGATCTCCTGGATCCGTAATCCAGTTAATTAATCTTTCTAGGATTGCTTCGTTTTTCTCTGTAGGGTAATCCGTTTCAGTGCCGCGATATGGAATGTCTAACCACACATTACTTAACATCTTGTACTGCCTTGGTGGCACATAGTACTGCACAACGCCATCATCGGAATTACGGACAAAGTCCAAGTCATCGCCAGCCTTGAGCTGCTTCAGATAATATTCATCCAAACCGACCTTATCCCCATGCCGTAGGTATTCTTCATACTGCGCCTTCGCCTTCAAAGCGCGCTCCTCGCTCCACCTCCATTGCCCATGTGTCGGCTTTTCACTAAAGAGTTTATACCGCATGGTCGGACGATCCGTACTACGCCAGAATGTGTCCCACTTGCCTGGTTCATATTCCTCGCTTACGGACTGAAGCTTGCGAAACTTTAGACTTGTGGACTTTGAGAACAGGAGAATCGAATTATGCCCCAGAGCAGGGGCAGATATTTCTTCGAATTGCGACTGCACATTCTTTACACCCGTGCGGACAATTAATTCGGTGCGTGCATTCTCACTTCCAAATACTTCGTCCAGCAACACTTTCAAGTAGTGAGACCTCTTAATGTCACAATGCACTGCCAGAACGCCCGTTTCTGACAGCAGCTCCCTGAGCAGGGTAAAACGCTCATGCATATATTGGAGGTAACCGTCATCCACCCAGATGTCTGTGTATTGCTTTTCTTCGAATGAAGATATATCGCTAGATACAAGCTTTCCCTTGAGCTGAATCATACGCTTGTAATCGGCCTTTGAATCAAACGGAGGGTCAATATATTCCAAATCCACTTTCCCCCGATACTCCTTTAGTAAATGCGACATAACCTGAAGATTGTCGCCCCAGTAGATTCGATTCATCCAACCATTCACAGGTTGTCCGTGGTTTTCTTTTAGTTGAGCGGGGTAATACTGCGTAGATGTAAATGGCCGCTTACCTTTCCAATGTAGCATTGGATAGCCTTTGATTGGCTCAAACTTGTAGCCTTCCACCGTTTCCAACTTCTTTTGGTCTTTGATATCGAGTTTTATTTGGTCGCTCATATTCAGCATTCCATCTTAGTTAATTGTGGCTGATTGCTTTTGGAATTGTGGGATTACAGTGAAACCGCATATCGCAGTCACCACAGAGTTTTTCGGTCTTTTTAATGCCCGTCATATCAAATGTCTTCGCTTCGATATTACTGACGACTTTATCGAACGAAGCGATTGTTTTAGCCAGATCAACTGAATGACGTTCGTAGGAAACAGTTGGAACCCCGTCTTTTTCGGCAGTGTAGTACAAATGCATACGACTGACTTTATGAGAGGTCCGTTCCTCAACCAAATGAGCATATATTTCCAACTGGCGGCGGTAACGGTCTAACCTGGCAAGATCCTCAGCTGCGAAAAGATCTGGCTTTTTACCTGATTTGAAATCGACAATCTCCACCGTGTCAACTTTGCCGCGAATCAGGTCTATCGTACCTTTGAGGATATACTCCTCTTTCACCAGTGAGACATCGACTTCTGCGGCTTTGATCACTGACCAGTCGTGTTCATGGTGAGCTTTATACCGCAGCACCTGATCGGACAGTGCTTGTCGGACTGTCTCCGTCAGGTATGTGCGTTGGGAAGTTGATAGTGATCGGTAGTTGGCTTCAAACCAATCACGCACGTTATCGTCTGTCACAAGATGTTCTTCGCCACGCAATACGGCTTTGTGAACATCTTCAATTGTCTGGTGTATCAGCGTGCCAGCCATCGAACCAGATTGGCGGACAGGTGCAAACTCCAATTCCTTGAAGAACTTGTACTGGAGCGGGCAGTTTTCATAAAGCAACACATGCGATGTAAACGAATACTCCACTTTCAGATTCACTTCCTTGACATGCTCGAAACGCAACTTCGCCACATCAAATGCTGAGCTTCGCCAGTGTGGAATGTCTTTGTACACTGGTTGAAAGTATTTACTTGGGCTCTTCAATCCGCCCTTCTTGGCTTTTTGTTCACGGACGATCAACCCCAGCAGATTCTGAGGGCGTGAGAATGCAGTGTAATACAGCCGCCAGAAATCGAAGTGCTTGGTGCGGTTCAGCGGTTCAAATGGAGGCTTATGATAGTACTTGTTTTGCAGCACTTCGTCGATGTCATCGTATTGCTTTCGGGGGTTAGCGTCCAACGAGTCGACCAGGACAATCGGGAACTCCAATCCCTTTGACTGGTGGATCGTCATGAACGAGACGCAACCAGAGGGGGCAATCTCGTTAAAATCTTCGTACTCCTCAATCCCACCATCAATGATAAAACGGAAGTAGCGGTTGAACAAGTCTTGCAGATCGCGTTGGATGGAAGTCGGCGTGATAACGATGACATTATGCAGGTACTCGAACTTTGTGAGCAACCGCGAGAATAGTGCCAAATTGTAGGTGGCGCGAAGATCGTAAGGACGCCCATGCAGGTCCGATTCCAAATATCCACGGAACATCGGAAACTCAAACATCTCATACATTAGGTGCGAAAAGCGATAATTGGTCGGCTCAGTCAGCATGAGATGGGCCTTGGCCTTAGTGTTGCACCATTTCAACAGCCCCGCATGCGTCTTCTTGTCAGCCCGAACAGCATTGGCAAAAGCATCTTTGCACTTCTTGTAATAGTCCCAAACATCCAGCGTGGCATCGGCTGACCACTTTAAGTCATCAAATAAATTGGGGAAGATGAAGATCAATGCCCCAAGAATTAGCTGAACTTCCGAGCGCTCAAAGAACAGAGCGGACCGAGGCGAAAAGACAGGGACTTTGTTGTTTTCAAGAAACTGTGCCAGTGCGATAGCACGATCACCCTTCACAGAGCGAAAAAGAAACGCCACCTGGTTCAGATCGGACAGTTTTCCTGATTGCTGTAATTTATGCAGAAACGCCAGCACCTCTTGGTGGTAATCATCTTCACTGCCATCGGACGACACTCGGATCACTGTTGATGTTGCAGGAAACGCGGCTGTACGCGGGCGGATTTCTTTCTCGTAGCGGAACATCACCCCGTCATCACCCTTCCAATCTTGAGTCTTCATCCAGCGATTGTAAAAATCAATGATATGGGGATGAGACCGATAATTGGTCGTCAGCTTGACCGTCTTGCATG